>JAISIB010000199.1 GCA_031262265.1 Prevotellaceae bacterium | reverse complement strand
AGATAAAGGGGTAACTTCCTTACAAAAAGAGCTAAATAGAGAAATAAATGTAAAAGAAGTACAGGGAAATCTAATAAAAGAACTACTTTTGTGCATGAATGGATAACCTGTATGAAAAGATACCTTCTAATTCTTGCTCTTTTATTTAATGCCGTTATCACATACGCCCAACAGTCGACCGTTCGGGCGGCAGACGATGCATTGATTTATGCGGACAGTATGATCAATGTATTGCCTGAGCTATACGTGGTTGGCGAGCGTCCGTTGGTGAGAAGTAGGCAAGGGCGGCTGGTCTATGACATGCCTCACTTGCTGGAAAAGTTCCCTGCCGAGAATGCGTACGAGGCCGTTAGCCGATTGCCGGGCATCACCGGCGGCAACGACGAGGCTTTGTCGTTGGCCGGACGGGCTGTCACGATAGTGATTGACGGGCGCGTGAGCAATATGGACTATGAGCAACTGATGATGTTGCTGCGCAGCATGCCGGCCGAGCGTATTGAGCGCGTGGAAGTCATGTATGCCGCTCCGGCGCGCTATCAGGTGCGTGGCCCCGTAATAGACGTTCGTTTGCATCAGGCTGGTGGCTCGCAGAAGTTCAACGGAGAAACGTATGCACGGGTTGCGTCCTATTACTATCCCGAAGCGGAAGGGAGGCTCAGTCTGCTTTATAACTCCGACCGTTTTTCTACCGATTTGATTTACGATTATACGTTTGAGAAATCCATGCAGCGCACTTGGACGGACGCCGTGCATACGGTAAACGCCGTTCCTTGGCCGATCACCATAGATAACCGGAGGCGTACACGCGACAACGTGCATCGCTTTCGTTGGGGTGCGGAGTACGCCTTCGGAGAGAATCATATACTCAGTTTCGCCTATACGGGCAGTTACAAGAATGGGCACGGCGACGTGACCGTGAGGGGTACGGAACACTCGGACAACACCGAGTCACAAACGGATGCGCTGCATGACGTTCGATTGGATTATCAGACGCCGTTCGGGCTGTCGGCCGGTGTGGAAATGACCTATTTCCATTCGCCCGGTCGTCAGACGATACAGGGTACGCTCAATGAGGAACGATTATATCTGTATTACGAGAACAGCCAGCGTATCAATCGTTGGAAATGGTATCTGATGCAGGAACACACTACGTCCGGCGAATGGGGAATTAACTACGGGATACACTACGACTTATCCGTCGACAATAGTTTTCAGCAGACGACCGACCTTTCCGTAGCGTATTCATACGAAAGCTCGTTGCTTCCGGCGCGCTCTTCGTTTCGGCGACGGGAGAATACCTTCAATATGTTCGGCGGCGTCAACAAGTCATTTGATAAATGGTCGTTCGACCTTTCGTTGGCACTCGAAAACTATACGAACGGCGTTTGGAAAGATTGGGTTTTCTATCCGTCCGTGAATTTGATGTATCTGCCCGCTCCCGGGCATGTGTGGCAATTCGCGCTTTCGTCGAACAAAGTATATCCCGACTATTGGGATATGATCAATGCGACGTCTTACTTAGGCGTGTACAGCGTCTTTGCCGGCAATCCCAATCTGCGCCCTTTGCAGAATACCGCTCTCTCACTGTCGTATATTTTGCACAGCAAATACATCTTTACGGCATTCGCTTCCCACAACAAGCATTATTTCGTGCAAACCCTTTACCAACAACCGGATAAACCGGAAGCGATCTACAAGACGTTTAATATGGACTTTGCTTCGCAATGGGGCGTGCAGGCGTCGGTACCGGTGAGCATAGGTAGTTTTCTGACGTCCGAATGGACGTTTTCGTTGATTGAGATGCACCATAAGGATAGTGATTTCTGGAACATCCCGTATGATCGTCGCCATGCTTTACTCTTTCTGGAAATGGCAACCACGGCCAATCTGGGACGCGGGTTTCAACTGTTGCTCGATGGGCATGTACACAGTCGGGCTATACAAGGAGATTACGATTTGAGCAGTGCCTATCGTTTGAATGCGGCCTTGCGTTGGACGAGTCCCGAAGAAAAATGGCGGCTGTCGCTGAACGGTTCCGACATCTTCAATTCTTCGCAAGTCAATCCAAGTATCGATTTTAAGGGGCAAAAGCTAAATAATCGTTTCTCCAATCCCAATTACGGTATCGGCTTTTCGGTGAGCTACCGCTTCGGTGATTACGAAGCCAAAGAGCACGAGGAAGTGGATACTTCCCGATTCAGATAACCATTTCTCAAACAATAAATATATTCGTGTGATGAAAATTATTACATACAACGTCAATGGCCTGCGGGCAGCGGCCGGTAAAGGACTGGACGAATGGCTTCGGCAAGAGAATCCCGATGTGCTTTGCATTCAAGAGACAAAACTACAACCCGACCAGTTTCCTGCCGCAATATTCACCGATTTGGGTTATCACGCCTATCTGTATTCGGCACAGAAGAAAGGATACAGCGGCGTAGCTATTCTGACTAAACAGCAGCCCGACCACGTAGAGTACGGGATGGGTATTGCCGCTTATGACAACGAAGGACGTTTCATTCGCGCCGATTACGGCGATCTCTCGATCGTGAGCGTCTATCATCCTTCGGGTACCAGTGGCGATGAGCGGCAGGCATTCAAGATGAAATGGTTGGAAGATTTTCAGGACTATGTCGTCAAATTGCGCGAGCAGCGGCCGAAGTTGGTTTTGTGCGGAGATTATAATATCTGTCACGAGGCGATAGATATACACGACCCCGTAGGCAATGCGCATAATAGTGGTTTTTTGCCGGAGGAGCGTGCGTGGATGACGCGGTTCTTGGCGGCGGGATTCATCGATACGTTCCGCTATCTGCATCCGAGTAGTCAAGAGTACACGTGGTGGAGCTACCGTTTTCAGGCGCGTGCCAAAAATAAGGGGTGGCGTATTGATTATTGTATGGTGAGCGAATCTGTGTCGCCGATGATACGGTCGGCGCGCATTCTCAACGACGCCGTGCACTCGGATCACTGTCCGATGGAGTTGGTAATAGGCGATTAAAGTCCGGCCGGCAGTTCCAACGATTTGACGAGTACCCACGCGTTGGACGTAGCGGCTTTGTCGCGATAGGCGGCCAGCTGCTCCAATGCCTCGGTGCGTGTGGCGTACGAAGCGATGCATGCCCGAAACTTACCGTCGACGGTAATCAGGTGTGCCCGATGCCCATCGTTTTGCAAATCGCCTACCATTTTCTCACCGTCTGCCTGCGTAGCCAAACTTCCCACAATCAAATGATACTTTTTGCGCACGGGTGTTACATTTTCGCGGTTAGATATTTCATTTTCCGGCTTTACGGTAGGCACAACCGGCTTAGTTAGCAGCGATTCCTTAGTGACTTTGTCGACCAACGCCGTCGGCGCCAAGGTGGCTTGACCGCTTTGTTCTACCGGCATACGTTCAACGGGCGTGGATACCATAAAGAAAAATGCGATGGCCAATACAACGGCTACGGAGTTGCGCAGAAATGCATGGGGGATATGTAGTTCGACGTATGGCTTGGGCGTAGTGGTCGTTTGCAGGGTAGGGTGCATGCAAAACGTATCCAATCCGTAATATTCGGGAGATTCAAAAGTATCCGTCGCGGGAGAAAAGGAGATCGTGCCGTTGAGCGAATAAGATCGGAAGAG
>JAISIB010000104.1 GCA_031262265.1 Prevotellaceae bacterium | reverse complement strand
GGCTATGAACCAGCCTTTGCAACAGATTTTAGTCATAAAAAAGCTCTTTTAATGATGTTTATTGCGCAAAAGTAGATTTTATTCAACTTAGAAGCAAATAAATGCAACTTTTTTTATATAAAATCTTAAAATATGAGAGTTTTCATCTACTTCTCGACAAAAACAAGGCGGTTGTGTTTTTGTTTTTATCGTTGGTTACGACCTGATTTCGCACTTCATCTGCCCATATCACCCGACCCTTTGTTTAGTTCCGCCTTACAAAAAACATTCCGATCCGTAGATAAGATGCGCACCCACAAGAATTAGTTTATCTCCAACTTAAAGATACAAATCTTCAATCTGAAAATACATACCTTTAAGTTGCAGATATATATCTTCAACTTGAAGATAAAGAAAACAACGGCAAATAAACACTTAACACGGTTGCTTAATTTATTTTTCGCGTTGGGAAAATGGTAACCATAGACGAAAATACACCGACCAACAGCAAAACTTCCGTTGAGTCGATGTTGGTGTCGAATGCCATAATCGCTTGTGAAGATGAATAAAATCGATAAACTATTTAGTTTATTTTTTCAATTTATGAATTTTGAGTAATTTTGCACTCTGTATTGAGTAATTTTGTTTATTATGTACGAACGTCCTTATTTACAGCAAGTTCGAGCAAGAATGGAAGAGCCTCGAAAGTTTATTCAGGTCATTCTCGGTCCTCGTCAGGTGGGTAAAACCACGATGATGAATCAATTGTTGTCTCAATTATCCATGCCCTACACCTATGAATCTGCCGATGCCATTGTCGCAACTAATTCAGCATGGTTAGTACAAGTATGGGAAACTGCCAGACTAAGGATGAAAGCCTCCGGTGTATTAGAATATATTCTTGTGATTGATGAGATACAGAAGATAGACAACTGGAGTGAGATCATCAAACAGCAATGGGACAAGGATACCCGCGAAAAAGTAAATATCAAGGTTGTTCTATTAGGTTCATCCCGGCTCCTTATTCAAAAAGGATTAACCGAATCGTTAGCCGGACGTTTTGAAACACTTCACCTCGGGCATTGGTCATTTGCTGAGATGGAAGCGGCTTTTGGATGGTCTATAGAGCAGTATATCTATTTTGGAGGTTATCCGGGTTCTGCTATATTGATCAATGATGAAGAACGCTGGAAAAGCTACATAAAAGACTCACTTATAGAAACCAGCATCTCCAAAGATATTCTGATGTTGACTCGTGTAGATAAACCTTCATTGTTAAAACGATTATTCGAACTGGGCTGTTTGTATTCCGGACAGATCCTTTCATATACCAAAATTACGGGGCAACTACAGGATGCCGGTAATACAACCACTTTGGCAAATTATCTAAAATTACTGACTGATTGCGGTCTGTTGGGTGGATTAGAAAAATATGGCGGAAGTGTAATACGCCAACGCTCGTCCAGCCCGAAATTCCAAGTATATAATAATGCATTGCTGACTTCACAAGATAACGAAACCTATTTGGACATTCTTGTGAATCCAAAACGGTGGGGCAGACTGGTTGAATCGTCTGTGGGTGCACATTTACTTAACCATTCGATTTCTGAGCGGTACAATGTTTATTATTGGCGAGAGGGTAATTACGAAGTAGATTATATACTTCAAAGGGGAGATCAGATTATCGGATTGGAAGTAAAGAGCGGTGATAGTGCAGGTCATGCAGGTATGAAAATATTTAATGAAAGGTTTCGTCCTGCTAAAATGCTGTTAGTCGGTACGGGTGGAATTCCCTACGAAGAGCTGTTAAAGATTAATCCGAAAGATATCTTCTAAAGATTAACCATATACGCCTAATGCCTCCGTACTTTTCCGATGATTTTACGAGCTTCGGCAATGATGTCATATTCGTGCGTCAAATGCACAAAAGCAAGCCAAATCAGAAGTGCAAGGATAGACTTCACCCCTAACGTGATAAACATATTCATGCCGACCATCCACTGATATACCGGATATAAACACACTGCTAACAGCAAAGCTAAAAGAATCGGTCGGTAGATTTGTGCAAAGAAGAAGCGTAGCGAACGTCGGAACGTGACGTAGTACATTTGCCAATAGCATTGAATGAAGTTGATTGTAAACGTAGTGACGATACATCCGGCCAACATCGTCAATTCACCAAAATAGAATACTCCCAGCAAGATGCCCGCCACATTGATAGTTGCCGAAAATACGCCGCAAATGAACAAACTACGCGTATCACCCGAAGCTTGGTAGATAGAACCCGAAGAAGACATGATGATTTGAATACCAACTGACAAGGCCAATATTTGAAAGACAGGAACAGATGGCATCCAATTCGGGCCGAACACGATTAACGTCAGTTCTTCGGCCACAAAATAGAGCAATACGCCAAGCGGCATACCGATTAACCCCAATAGTTTCACCAATTTCTCATAAGAGCGAATCAGATGCTCGCGATCGTTCTGCAAATCACTCAAAATCGGGTGCATCACCGGCGTAATCACATGCGTGATATTTTCCAGAGGCAGCATCATCAAACGATAAGATTTATCATAATAGCCCAAATCCGCCATTCCCATATCTTTGGCTTTGCCGATCAACAGTTTATCGCAATTGCGACTAAAATAATTGATTACGCTGAAAAGAAACTGATAGGCCGAGTAGCTGAAAATCTTACGAATGGATGAGATCCCCCAAGTAAACTGTAATTTCTGCGGATAACGATAAAGTGAAACGACTAAATAAAGTATGCTGGAAGCAATGGGAGAAATAATGAGTGCATACACTCCGGCACCCAATAGTGCAGCAACCACAGAAACAACGCCTACTACCAACTGGATGCCGAAACTCCGTATGGCAATAAACTTAAACTCTTTGTTCTTATAAAAACACGCGTTCGGAACGATATTGGCAGAAGCAAAAAATAGATTAACGGAAAGTAATTGGCAGAGTGTACGCAGAATCGGCTGTTCGTAGAAGTCAGCGATTGGCCATGACGCTACAAAAAACAAAAGGGCAATTACTACACCCGACCAAACCGTAAACGAAAAGATCCGATTCAAATCCTCTTCCGTCAGTTCTTTCTTCTGAATAATCGCCGTACCGATGCCCATACTCGTGAATAGGCTAAAAAAGGCAATAATTACAGACGCCGTCGTAACTACCCCAAATTCTTCCGGCAAGATCAAGCGCGCCAGAATCGCCGTAATCACCAGCGATATAACAATTCCCGAATACTTAGCTATAGCGGTGTAGAACACGCCGGACAACATTTGTTGTTTTATTGACTTCGGCATATTTAATCTATCCTCTATGATACATATTTATCTCCGCTCTCAGAGCGCACATTCCTTAGATAATAATACAGTTCCACACACCTACTTCCAATCCATACGGGTGAATACTTTATAATAGTATAAAGTAATCTTTCCACAATAGTCAAATCATTATTATGCCATACAGCAAGATGAGGAAACGTTTCTTTCCATAGTTTAATATTACGCAGTTGAGCGTTTTCAAGTAGCAAATACTTTGCTCGTATCATATATTCGTTGATTAACACGCGATATTGGCGATTATATCCATGAGTGCGGTAAAATGCATCCAGAAGCGTAACACAACTGATTTGTTGACGGATCATCGAATGAGTATAGGCTATCGTCATTGACGTTACATTCTGTTTATTATAATGATAGTAAGTATCCTTCAAAAGAACTGTTTTATGGCTAAAATAAAGTAGTCTATATATCAATCCTACATCTTCCCATTGATTAATACCTTCAAACGGAAGAATTTTATTCTGTGTATATAACGTATGCTTCACCAATTTATTCCATGTAAATCCTAACAAGGGTCTATCATTATACATTTGCCGATTAGGGTATTCTTCTATAAAATTGCAACAAACTACATCCGCATTCTCTGCTATTGCCGCCTTATACATTGTTCCATACATCTCACGCTCCACCCAATCATCGCTGTCGCAATGAATAATATATTGTCCCGTAGCCGCTTTGATGGCTGTCGTTCGTACTGCCCATACACCTTGATTAGTCTCATGATGAATCAGCTTCACTTGCTCTTTGCGCTCCGGATAGTCCTTCAAAACTTCCCACAGAATTTCCACACTACGGTCAGGTGAGCCATCATCTACAAAGATATATTCAATATCTTCCAACGTTTGCTCAAACAAAGAACGCAAACATCGCTCGATGTATTGCTCTACCTTATAAATAGGGACTAATACGGATACAGCCGGTGGATTTGTATTCATAAGCTGAGATTTTATTTCATTCACCTCACATCCAATTCCATCAACACCGGATTGTGATCGCTGTTCAGATCCATGTCCGTAGAATAATAATCGACAGGGCGTAGCGCAGGCGAGTGAAAGATATAATCAATGCGCATGAGTCCTTTTGCATAGCGGTACGTGCCCGCATAGCCGTGGCCGGCTGTTTTGAACCCGTCCTTCAAATCTCCTTTCATGCGGCCATAGACGTATGACGAGGGCGTCGAGTTCAAGTCACCGCAGACTATCACCGGATGAGGGCTTTTCAGGACCAAATCATGGATCATATTTGCTTGTGCCGCGCGGCGTATATCATTGGAATGCCAAAGAGCCAGCGTGCCTTCTGCAAAAGAAAGATTAGCATCCAAACTATTGGCCGACTGATAATACTTCTCGTACTGGCGGCGACTTTGATTAACGTTGGTCGTCTGCAAGTGATTGCTAAATATGCGAATCGTCGTTCCGTTGAAATCCACGTCGAACCACATACTACAATTCGGGGTTTCCGGATACGTAATCAGCTCATAGTTCAGAATAGGGTAGCGACTAAATACCGCCAAAGGCAGAATCGGAGTCTTGTCTTCCGGTTTCGGAATGGCTACATACGGCCATTGTGCAAATAGCGTCTTCAAGCTGTCGGCATTGTAGTTGCCTATCTCGGCAAACTCTTGCATACACAGAATATCTACGCGGTTCTCGTACATAAAGAACGGAAGTTTTCGTTGCGCCATACCGGAATTGTCTTTGGCGAAACGACCCACGTTGAACGTCATGAGTTTCAAAGTCTTTTCGTTGTGCGCCAACTCACCGCGATGCCATGGGTACTGATACATCGCCGCGATGTAAGAGTAATTACATACGACGGCAAGTAGGGAAATCCAAAGGTAGCATCGCCAACGTATGAGCCAATAGATACACGCCGCTACATTGGCGAACAACAGTATGGGCAATCCGAAGCCCAGCAACGGGATCCATTGCGAATCGGTCGGCGATACGCGCACGGCGAATGCTGCCACGATCGTAATTACCGCCAAGAAGACGGTAAGGCCGATAGAAATCCAATACAGCAATCTGAATAAAGGGTCATTACTCTTTCGCATAGTATTTTATGATGTCGTAAAATCAGTTTATATCAGGCGCGTTTCGCTTTCTCCCATGCGCCGGAAGAAGAGCCTTTGCGGCGGTAAAGATAGCGAATGCCTTTGAGAACATTGATATTCATAAACAAAAAATAATAAGGGATATACAGATATTTGTTCTTGATTTGCTTGGTAGAAAGATAGTATCCCCATAAGCCCAATACGTAGAACAGCAGCTGCCCGACGAGCAACGCACCATATAAGACAGGTGACGCGCCGAGACAAAGCAGCGCCACATTGAGCGGAAGTAGCAAAAACAGAAAGAAAGGCGTCACAGACCATCTCAATACCCGATGAGAAACATACTGAAAGCTCAATGTTCCGTATTTGAAGGGGTTCAGTAGCGGTCTCAGTCGCCAAATAGACTGCAAGCCGCCCGCCGCGATACGAACCTTGCGCTTCTCTTCCTCTTGCATGTTGGCCGATCCGTTTTCTATGGCATACGCATCCTTGCAATAGGCGATTTTATAACCTTTCATCGTCAGGCGCATCGAAAGGATGAAGTCGTCCAGCAACGTATCAGGCTCCATCGCTTCAAAAAGTTCACGACGTACGGCGAACAGTTCGCCGGCAGCACCTACGGCCGAATACAGACGCGTATCGAGTGCCTTCAACGTCGATTCATATTTCCAATACAATCCTTCGCCGCTCGCAGCCGCTCCGTCGGCAGTCTGCACGGCAATACGCTTTTCGCCCGCCACACATCCTACTTTCGGATCTTGAAAAGCCAGTACGATCTCGCGAATGGCGTCTTCATTGAGCATCGTATTCGCATCGGTAAAAACCACCAACGGCGTTCGGACAAACTCCATACCGCGTGTCATGGCTGCCGTTTTGCCTCTTCGCGCCGGTTCGTAGTAGACGGTAGCGCGCTCCCAGTTCGTTTTCAGTCGCTCGTTCGTTCCGTCTGTCGAGCCGTCGGTCACCCAGACGATTTGCAACTTGTCTTCCGGATATCGCAAAGCCAAGCAATTGCGCATTTTCTCGTCTACGACATCTTCTTCATTGTATGCCGTGATGAACAAGGTCACATCCGGCAATAACTGACTATCCGGCAACGATAAGATCGTTTGTTTTTTGAATATCTCTTTCGCTCGTACCAACAAGTAAAGGAGAATGCCGTAGCCCAAATAGGTGTAGAAAACAATGAATAGGGCAATCCAGAAAATAACGAGGAGTGTTGTCATGAGAGCGTACTATAACATATTAGAATCTTCGTCTTTATAATCCTTTTTCCCGGTAAATAATCCGAGAACACCTTTCAATGCTTTCTTCAATCTAACCAGAAAGCTATTCAACAAACTACCGTCGGCACTCAATGTCCCGTTGCCGGTCAACGCACGCGCCTTGCGCGTAGTCAAGAAGACCAGCTTCCCATACGGTTTTAGTGCGAGAGCCAACGATCCGTCTTCACCGCGACGTATATCCGTTCGGAAACCAATCTGCCGCGCCGGCTCCGTTTTGAAACTAAATACCATCCCACGCACATTTAGTTCCGGACGCTTGATATTCTGAATCCGCAAATGTAAATCTCGTAAGGTTTCATAGAACCACAGTCCCAAACGAGAATTACTCTTGTCGGGCATGAAACTCCATAGTCCATACGCGCACACAACGCCCGTCTGCTGCAACGCTGCGATGTG
>JAISIB010000027.1 GCA_031262265.1 Prevotellaceae bacterium | reverse complement strand
CCCCAAAACATGCCTTTGCCTATCAAGAAAGCCGAAAACCAAAGGAAGATACGCCGAATGGAGGCATTGCATGCTCCCAAAGCTTTGAGTAATCCTATCAGACGAGTGCGTTCCAATATCAGGATTAACAATCCCGAAATCATCGTAAAGCCGGCCACGCCCAGCATCAGCACCAGAATCACCCAAACGTTGGTATCCAGAAAACGTAGCCACTCGAATAGCTGCGGATGCAACTGCTCGACGTTACGCACGAGATATGATTGTCCGTATCGGTCAGTCACTCGGTTGAATTGCACAGCCAGTCGCTCGGTGACGGCAGGTAGTTGTCGTTCATCACGCACTTGCAATTCCAAACCGCTCGCTTGTTCGGGCGCCCAGCCATAGAGACGGTTGACCGTATATATATCCGTTATCAAAAAAGCATTGTCGTACTCGGCCAGATGCGTCTGATAAATTCCTTTTACGGTCAGGCGGCGCGCACGAACCTCGTCGGTAAAGAAATAAGTATAGATGCGGTCTCCTGTGTGCAAGCGTAGTTTATCTGCCAGCGTACGCGAAATCAGCACGGCATTGGAGGCTATCGTATCGGTGAACGCCGGCATTTCACCTTCCTGCAAATGCTGACGCAAGAACGAGATGTCGTATTCTTGTCCCACTCCTTTTAATATCACCCCCTGAAAGGCCTCGTCGGTTTTGACGATACCCGGTTTAGTCGTGTAGCGTTGTACGTATCCGATCTGAGGGTCTGCACGCAAGACGGACAACAGGCTATCACTCGTTGCTACCGGAAAAGTTTCAAAAGACCGTGTGTCTTCCAGATTACTCAACCGGATGTCTGCCCCGACGCCGACGATTTTGCTACGAACCTGTTGCTTGAACCCGACAACTATCGCTACGGCGATAATCATCACGGTCAGTCCGACGGCAATACCCGTCATGGCAATCAAAACGGCCGGACGTGAAACGCGTTCGGTGCTTTCAGGATTGCCGTATAGACGGCGGGCGATGAAGAACTCATACATATCTGCAAATAACTAACGGCGTAAGCAAAATAACTAATGAGCCAATTGCCATAACTTACGATCTAAATAAAACAATTAAAGGCGCAAATATAAAGAATCACCTCGTTTATATTTTTCCGAAACTCGAAAATCTAATAGAAAAGTGATACATTTGTCGCATCAACACTAAACGTCGAACGAAATGACTGTCAACTTTATCTTTTTTGCTTCGTCCATGCACGACCAAGAGACGGTACGAGCAGCACACGAGTCCTTGTTAAGCCAATTAGAGAGCGAGTTTACCATTCGCTATGTCGCACCGCAAGATATAGGTAGCTTATCACCCGAAGATTATAGCGTGCTCTTCATCGCAACGGGAGGAACGGAGAATATCGTCGCTCAGTATTTTGAACAGCTGCCTCATCCGCCTGTTTTGGTGGCCGATGGGCTACACAACTCGTTGGCCGCTGCACTCGAAATCTCTACATGGATACGCCAACAAGGGGTCAACAGTGAAATTCTTCATGGTAAAACGTCATATATCAGCCAACGCCTGCAACTGCTCTATCGCCTGCATCAGGCACAACAGTCGTTGAGCGGCCGGCGCATAGGCGTGATCGGCGCGCCATCGTCTTGGCTGATAGCCAGCAACGTAGATTATTTACTGGCTAAGACCCGTTGGGGTATTTCCTACATAGACATTCCGCTGGAAGAGGTCAGTCGCAGATATATGACCATTACAAATGATGAGGTGCGCGAACGTAGTGAGGATTTGTTCCGTAGAACGCAGGGTATCGTCGAAGATCGTACGCTTGAAGACGTATGTCAAGCCATGCGGATGTACCGCGCCATTCGACAAGTGTGTGACGAAAATCAATTGGATGCGTTGACCGTCAGCTGTTTCAAGCTCATTGAGATGACAGGAACCACCGGTTGTCTCGCCCTCTCGTTGCTCAATGACGAAGGAATCATTGCCGGTTGCGAAGGCGACCTGCAATCCGTGTTTACCATGTTAGTCGTGAAAACATTGACGGGTAAAGATTCATTCATGGCCAATCCTTCGGCCATTGATCAGGCGACCAATGAGATGACCCTCGCACACTGTACGGTCGGGTTACGGCAAACGCAACAGTTCATACTGCGTAGCCATTTCGAGTCGGGCAAGGGAATCGGAATTCAAGGCCTGCTACCGGAAAATGTGCCGGTGACGCTCGTGAAATGCGGGGGCGTCGCGCTCGACGAATACTTTGTCGCCGACGCCACGCTACTTGAAAATACCAATCATTTCAATCTTTGTCGCACGCAGGTACGTGTGAAAATGCAGCAGCCGGTCGATTATTTTCTGAACAATCCGCTCGGCAATCACCACATACTGGTGCAAGGCGAATATGGCACATTGTTAAACACTTTTTTTCATGCAAACGCTTGTAAACGCATCAAGTAAATAACTTTTTGTATCTTTGCATTCTGATTAGACTTATTTTCATACACTTAATCTTATATACTGATGAGAGAAGAAACTCGAATCTTAGTAGTAGACGATGAGGAAGATATCTGTGATATTCTGAGGTTTAATTTAGAAGACGCAGGCTATCTGGTAGACACCGCCAACTCCGCAGAGGAAGCTCTGCAAATGAACTTAGCACCATACAATCTGATCCTATTGGACGTGATGATGGGAGAAATCTCCGGTTTTAGAATGGCTACCCAGCTGAAAAAGAATCCCCACACCGCTCGTATTCCGATTATCTTTCTGACAGCGAAAGATACCGAAAACGATACCGTCACGGGCTTCAACGTCGGTGCGGACGACTATATTAACAAGCCGTTTTCCGTGCGCGAGATATTGATGCGTATTCGTGCCGTATTGCGACGGACTATTCAGGATACGGCCGATCACGGGAAAGTACTCACGTATCGCAACTTGGAAATCGATCTGGTAGAGAAGCGCGTCATGCTAATGAACAAGGAATTGAGCCTTACCAAAAAAGAATTTGAACTACTTACGTTGTTGCTTAGCGACAACAGGCGCGTCTTCTCACGCGACGATATACTGAATCGCATCTGGAAGAACGAAGAGGACATCGGAAGCCGGACGGTGGACGTCAACATCACTCGTCTGCGCAAGAAGATCGGAGAGTACGGCAAGTACATCGTGACGAAGCCGGGCTACGGATATTGTTTTGACGCCCAATAACGCTCCGCACCATGTTCAAGAGTTTGCCGATAGAGCGCAGACTTACCCTCTATGTCGGGTTGGTATTCCTTATCGCAGGAACAATAATGACTGTGTACGACATCGACCAACAAACCGAC
>JAISIB010000025.1 GCA_031262265.1 Prevotellaceae bacterium | reverse complement strand
GTCCAACGCCGCAGGTAAGTATGGATGTAAGACATCCGCATGGTCTAACGCCGCAGGCGTTGAATTTGCGTAACCCCATGCAAGCGGAGCGGAGCGACGCGCAGCTTGGGGTAGTAACCCCTCCTCTCACTACAACTCCGGCAGGAGTTGAACCCACTTCGGGGTTCAGTGGGCGGGGAACGCCTCCACTGCGGGTTTCACCTGCAGTTACGCAAATTGAACGCCTATGGCGTTCCGTCAGCCTGCTGCGTACATCTGTCGCATGCCTGCGGCGTTCCGCTACGCCCGCTTGGTCTTATTCGGACAGTATTTATTCAGACATATCAAAACAAACAAAATTTATTAGCTTATGAAACAACACCTTTTTTGGGGCGGCCTTTGCCTGTTAGGCTTATTGGCTGCCTGCACACAGATTGAGCAGCCGCCGACGGGCGGCGAAGTAGGCGACCTTGTGACGCTGACCGTTCAGCGGGAGGAAGACCCCGTGACTCGTGCCGAGCCGGTGGTTCCCGATGGCTACAAGCTGCGCTACATCTTGGAGATTCGCGACAAGGCGGCAAGCACTCCTCGCCCCACGCAACGCTTCGAGCAAGACAACGGCTCGTTCGCTTTCATGCTGGCCGAGGGCACGTATGACTTTTTGCTCTGGTCGGACTACATTGCCGAAGACGCGGAGCTGAGCAAGGCTAAGTATCCGGACAAGTACTACAACACGCAGAACTTGAAAGAAGTGTTTCGTACGAATGCGATGCCGGACAGTTTGGCGGAGCACGAAGCCATGGACGCTTTCTTCGGTGTTCTTCCCGGTGTAGTGAAGGGAGCGAGTGTTTTGCCACTGACATCCGTGACTTTGACCCGTCCTTTTGCCCGCATCAATTTGGTTCAGGAGCCGCTCTCGATGTTGGCTACGGTTCGTGCGGTAGGACTCAGTTACACGAAAGCCAAGCAAACGTTCGACATACAGACGGGTGAAGTAGAGACCGGCGATACGGAAGAGAAAACACTGGTGTTGACGAATA
Organism: Prevotellaceae bacterium; assembly: GCA_031262265.1. GTDB lineage: Bacteria > Bacteroidota > Bacteroidia > Bacteroidales > Bacteroidaceae > JAISIB01. The sequence continues at coordinate 8,454 of JAISIB010000025.1, read as the reverse complement.
ACGGCGAAGTGTTTCAGATGGCCGACAAGGGTATTTTCGCTTACGCCTATTTGTTTGCTCCTGAGGAAGGCAACGCTACCACGGCGAGCGTCATCGACGTATCTTTCTACTCGAATGAAGCGGCTACGCAACAGATCGGCCAGACGTGCGAAATACCTGCCGGTAAGTCTTACAAGCGTAATTACGTGACGAACGTGAGAGGCGACTATTTGGATGCCGATGGTGAATTGGACATCGACCATGGTTTAGACTATGAGGAGTATGTAGACCCGACGCTTTGGGACGGTGTGTATCCGGACGTTCAATATCCGGACGATCCTACGGCAGGGGCGATTGCGACGTTGGGTGATCCGATAAGCCCGGGCGTTTATGAAATCACGACGGCCGATCAATTGGATTGTATGGCTTGGTTGATAAACAACGCGGCTACGAACGCAACTTACAGAGGATACACGTATAACCTGAAAGTAGACATTGATTTGGACGGCGAGTCTGCGGATCCGGAGAAGCTTTGGACGCCGATCGGGACATATTCTCTTCCTTTTACCGGCACGCTCAATGGCGGCGGCCACCTCATAAAGAATATGAACGTGAACGGAGAGTATCAGTGCGCCGGCTTCTTCGGGGTTATTGATGGCGGTGCGGCTTCTTACTTACAGGTATCGGGTAGCGTGACGAGTACTACCTTTTATTCCAACGTCGGCGGCATTGCAGGATATTTGTATGATGGCACGATTTCTTTTTGCAGTTACGAGGGTTCGCTCTCCCCCGCTGACGCGGCTGGTACGGGCGGCATCGTAGGGTTTATGTATGCCGATACTTCCGATTCTTCGCTGCAGAACTGCGTGAGTCTGCTGACGAGCGTAACGAATCCGAACGCCTCCAACAATGGCACGATTCTCGGATATTCGGGGGCGGGGGACTACCATAACTACATCACCAATTGCGCTTGGACGCCGTGCGACAACACGGCGACGACAGACGTCCCCGATGATAAGTTGACGATAGGCAAGACTTCTGCGGATCAGGTTATCTCCGACAATACGGAGGAATACGCGACAGTTACGGCTATGTTTGCTGATAGTGCGGACAATGCCGGTATCAATGCGAACGCTTCGGCTTTCAGATGGTTCAACGACGACGGTACGCTGACCTTGAAAGCGGTGGATCTGTAAGTATATTCCGAACGAGACAACCGATAAAAAGTACGGAGGCCGCTTTGAGCAGAAAGCGGCCTCCGTTGTTATGCTCCTAACTGACGCGCTTCTGCCAATATCTTCTGAGCATCTCGCAATAACTGACGCGCTTATTTTCTTTTCGCCGTTGCGCGTAACAATAAACCGGCGAATGTGCGTTTTATCCAAGCAAATATTTCTACCTTTGTTGTTTGAATATATTTGAAACAGATAGCCCGACAAAGATATGAACGTGTTTGAGACAGAAGAGCGCATCGTCCGCGTATTGAAGACGGTGTTTGATCCGGAGATACCGGTCAATGTGTACGACTTGGGACTGATATACAAAATCGACGTACAGGAAAACGGCGACACGGAACTGGATATGACCCTGACCGCGCCCAATTGTCCGGCGGCCGACTTCATTATGGAAGACGTGCGACAGAAGGTAGAATCGGTGGAAGGCGTGAAACGCGTCACGGTGAACTTGGTGTTCGAACCGGAATGGAGCCGCGATATGCTGAGCGAGGAGGCGAAATTGGAACTGGGGTTGTTATAATAATAAGGTATGAAAAACATCTATTTTCTCTCGGACGCACACTTGGGATGCCGCGCGATTAAATCGGGACGTATGCACGAACGCCGATTAGTCAACTTTCTGGACTCCATCAAGGACAAGGCTGCTGCGATTTACCTACTGGGTGATATGTTCGACTTCTGGTACGAATACAAGACGGTCGTCCCTCGCGGATATACGCGCTTTCTGGGCAAGATTTCCGAACTGACCGACAGAGGCGTCGAAGTGCATTTTTTCATCGGCAACCACGACTTGTGGTGCAACGGATACTTGGCGGAAGAGTGCGGCGTAATCATGCACTACGAGCCACTGACCGTGGAGCTGCACGGCAAAGAGTTTTACTTGGCGCACGGCGACGGGCTGGGCGATCCGGACGTCAAATTCAAACTACTCAGACGGATGTTCCACTGTCGTGCGCTGCAAAAATTATTTTCTAACATACATCCGCGTTGGAGCATCGTATGGGGTTTGAATTGGGCACGGCATAGTCGTCTGATCCACGAAGAAACGGGCGAGCCGGTCTATAAGGGCGAAGCGGAAGAGCATTTGGTAGCGTACAGCAAAGAGTACTTGCGCTCACATCCGACCATCAACTATTTCATTTACGGGCATCGTCATCTGCTACTCGACTTGACGCTCGGCTCCACGTCGCGCCTCCTGATTATAGGCGACTGGCTGCACCATTTTTCGTACGCCGTTTTCGATGGCGTCAACCTTTATTTGGAAGAATACGTGGAGGGAGAAAGCCACATCTAAGTCGGTTGTTATTTTTTCTGCGTTTTTTCCGCGCAAAGCTCTTGCTGCAAATGCACAAAACTATTACCTTTGCGCCCGAACTCACGTTCGATTAATATGTTTCTGCGTTTCAAGATGTGTTTTGCGCCTGCAAATCTTCTCTTTTTGGGTACATGATTCTGTGTCGCCCAACGCGCGAAGCGTGAAGTTCCCTCGCTAAAAACATTTCCCCGTTACATTTTTTGATGAGCCTCTCCGAAGTTCGTATTATCGACTTGCCCAAGATATTGGACAGGCGCGGCAATCTGTCTATCATTGAGGAATGTAAACATATTCCGTTCCAAATTGCTCGCACCTACTGGATATACGACGTACCCGGCGGAGAAAAACGCGGCGGCCACGCCTATCGGGAGAATAAAGAGTTCATCGTAGCCCTGTCCGGCAGTTTCGACGTGATACTGGACGACGGTCGGGAAAAGAAAACCTTTTCACTCAACCGTTCCTACTACGGTCTCTACGTACCCAATGGCCTCTGGCGTGAAATGAACAACTTCTCGACCAATTCGTTGGCACTCGTGCTGGCATCCACGCCGTATAATCCGGAAGATTACGTGTGGGATTATAAAGCTCTTCTATCGTCAAAATAAATTTCTGATTTTCATATTCTTTCTTCCCTTTTAGTCACATGACTATTGCTTATAGTTTCGGCATTATAGATTTTCTAAATTTCGGACACATGCGCTTGTTTCAAGAATCCAAGGCTTGTGCCGATAAATATATTTTCGGTTTAATTGCTGACTCCGCCGTCTTATCGTGGTACGGTACATTAGTATCCTCGTACGAGGAGCGATTCTCCGTACTATCCGGCGTTCGCTATATTGATGAGCTTGTTTACCAAAAAACCTTTGACCCGCTACTAAATTTACAAAAGATACACCAACAATATCCCGAAGCAAAGATTATCCTTTGCATAGGAACTGACAGGAACTTTGTATCCACCGAAATCTTCTTGCACTCCATTGGCGGAGAGATTCGTTACTTTGATTATTACGAAAAACTCTCTCCGCAAAACATCTACAACAGTCTTACTCAGAAGTTACAGCGGAATAGAAATTACACGTTTTCCAATTTAATATCAACTAAGGCAAATACATTGGATGCCCTCAGTCAATACCTGACAAAAGCTCGTATCGAAGAACTCTATATTATTACGGTTAGCGAAGTATCTGAGAATATACGAACGATTACTCAATATGTATCCGATAAATTTCATGGAGAAAAGGTCGTCGTACGCAGTTCTTCTCTTCTGGAAGATTGTTACGAAACATCCAATGCCGGACACTTCGACAGCGTTCTCAATGTGAATGCCGATAGTCCCGAAGAAGTTCAAGCGGCGATTCAAAAAGTAATTCAATCATATGATGCTAAATCGGAGCACTATCTAAATGAACAAGTTCTCATTCAGAGACAAACCACAGATGTCATTTGTTCCGGTGTACTATTTACCAGAGATTTAGATAGTAATCTACCTTATTATTTAATCAATTACGATGATGGACAACATACGGATTCCGTGACAAGCGGAAGTGGAGGAACTACTGTTTGGATATTACGAAGTACCGCTAAGCAAAATCCACCGGAGAAGTGGGCGAAACTATTGGCAGCAGTAAGGGAGTTGGAACACTTGCTTAATAAGATGATTCTTGACATTGAATTTGCTATCACCACCGATAATCAGGTTGTGCTGTTTCAAGTGCGTCCACTTGCTAGCAACTACAAGTTGCAAGTCAAGCGAAACAATATTGTGTTTAATGAAATCTATCAACAGGAAATATTGTCATATAAAAAGATTCACAACTACCTTACGTCTGAGCAGATGATCTTTTCAGACATGGCTTTTTGGAATCCGGCAGAGATTATCGGCGTCAATCCGCATAATTTGGATTACTCGCTATATCGTGAAATCATCACGAAAAGTGCATGGAATGAAGGACTCTTGCCTTTGGGATATGAGAAGGTGTCAGATGATTTAATGTTCAAGGTTGGGAACAAGCCGTATATTTCTATTGACTACTCTTTTATGGCACTTATTCCGGCTACCATACAAGGCAAGCTAAGAGATAAGATTTTACAATTCTACAAACATAAATTATCTATAGATCCCAGTGCACACGACAAAATAGAATTTGAAATTATATATAGCTGTTTCGACTTTTGTACAGAGCAATACAAACAAGAGTTACAGGCAGCAGGATTTTCCAAGATAGAAGTAAAAACGTTCATAGACTCTTTATACGTATTGACCAATACGGTAATAAACGAATACGCCACTTGGTTATCCCGCGATATGGATGACATTCGGCAATTAGAGTCCATTCGTCAAACGATCGAAGAGGATCTCGCGACGAATAGGTGTACTATATATGCCAAACTTTACTATATTGGTGACTTACTCTCTGCTATTAAAACCTATGGCACTCCTCAATTCTCCCGCCAAGCACGATGCGCATTTATCTCACAATCCTTGTGTAAATCTATGGTCTCTACAGGAGTTATAGAAGAGGAAACCATGGATCAGTTTATGAGTTCTATCCATACGGTAGCATCACAATTTGAAGAAGACTTTATAAACTTATCTATGGGAACGCTCTCTCTGGAAGAATTCAATAGGCTATATGGCCATCTCCGTTGCGGAACGTATAATATTCAATCTCCGAGATACGATGAGACTACGTTTTGTTTGAATGGCGCAGCCGGTATTAGACTTCCCAAGAAAGAGCTTCCCTCCCTTGCTATACAACGTATTGAACAAGCACTTTCTACACTGAGATTCGATGCACCTGTTGAACAAATCATTGATTTTATCAAAACGTCACTAGAACAAAGAGAGTTTGTTAAGTTTGAATTCACCAAATCTCTCAGTCTGACTTTGTCGCTTATAAAGAGAATTGGCGGCGACTTAGGTATCCCATCTACAGATCTATCTTTTTTAGACATAGCAGATATTCAATCGGCAACAAATTATAGTAGTATCGAAGAGCTTACAGACTTTTGGAAGATTCTTATTAGCGAGCGGAAGAAAATATTTGATTTGAAATCCATGCTAATCTTGCCCAATATCATTTTTTCTGAAAAAGATCTTGAAATTATAGAGATGGATGAAGCACGACCGAATTTTATTACCACGAAGAAAGTAGTGGCCGAGACCATCTGTCTGGATAATAACAATATCCAAGAGATTCGAAATAAGATCGTTGTTATATCTAAAGCCGACCCGGGCTATGACTGGATTTTCGCGCAAGGTATTGCCGGATTAGTCACTAAGTACGGTGGTGCGGCATCTCACATGGCAATTCGTTGTGCGGAGTTTGCACTTCCTGCCGCAATCGGATGCGGAGAGAAAATCTACAATTATATCACGAAATCCAACTACATTGAATTGGATTGTGCCAATCAGCAAATTACGCGGACACTTGGATGAAAACATTAATCACGCAACGCGAAAGTGTAGATCAATACGGTAGTTGCATCGATAGCTTGGGAAGCGAATACATTGGATACTTTCAAACACTCGGTTGTCAATTATTTCCCGTTTCCAATTTTACAACAAGACCGGCATACTTGTATGATCAAATGGAATTGCTCATACTGACAGGAGGTGGTTCTATTGCCGGATTGTACTATTCTCCCGTCCGGATAGAAACTGATAGTCCGAATAGAGATTACGTAGAAAAACTGCTATTTGAGGAAGCGATACAACGTCATATACCTATCATCGCTATATGTAGAGGCATGCAATACGTAAACGCACTTTTAGGCGGACAACTATCTGTATTAAATCTCAAACGGCCTCGCCCAATAGCTATGGAACACCCTATTATTCTCAATAATAAGCCGATTTATGTCAATAACTATCACAATGATGGGATTTATGAAGACCAACTGTCTGCTGATTTATTACCTATCGGAATAGATACGGACAATGACGTAATCGAAGCCTGTATCGGCCGTAACCATCCCATTCTGGGAATGCAATTTCATCCTGAGAGGACTATCTCCGATAGTCAATCAAGAAAAACGATAGATGAGTTAATAGCAAATTTTATAGCAAATAAATTTTAATCTATGAAAGCAATTATTTTAGCAGCCGGACAAGGTACCCGTTTGAAGAAGTACACAGAAAATCTTCCGAAGGGAATGCTTCGATTTATGGGACAAACCCTTATTGAAAGGCAAATCGAAACATATCATCAGGCGGGCATTCGGGAGATTAGCATCGTTCGCGGATTTGCCGCCGATAAAATTAAATACCCGATGGTCACTTACTATGAAAACCCAGACTATACTACCACGAATATGGTGGAATCTTTGTTAAGAGCGCGCGCGGAATTCAATGATGACGTCATCGTCAGTTACTCGGATATCCTGTTCTCAAAAGAAATGCTGCGCGGGATGATACAGGCAAGCGGCGATTACGTAGTGGCCGTCGACGACAATTGGAAAACTTATTGGAAGGCTCGCTACGGCAGGGTAGACTTCGATACCGAGAGTTTGGAAATAGCACCCGATGACCGAATTATTTCTCTGGGGCAGGATACTCGAAATATAGATAAGATTGACGCCCGATATGTCGGGTTACTAAAATTCACTCGGAAAGGATTAAAACAAATCACCGAGCTTTGGGATAGAGACTATCCCTTATTCTTGGATAAGCCATGGATGTTATCCGGTAAACATATCAGGCAGGCATACATGACAGACTTGCTGATGGCACTCATTAAAGAATCATACCCCGTCAAAGCCAGCCATTATCAGAACGGTTGGATAGAGTTTGATACCAATGAGGACTATGAACGAATGCGTGAATTGGCCATGACAGGAAAATTGGCTTCGCTCATCGCATTGGAGGATGACATCTGGTTAAGCAGATAAATGGCGATACCAGAATCTCTCACAAAAACAAACGTCGTAGCCGAATGATTCAGACAAGTAGCCGCATCTATCATTGCGGAATCATAGAATTGGATAAACACCACCACGAAAAAGGAAATATTACGGTGGCGGAAAATATGGATACCATACCTTTTGACGTTAGACGTATCTATTATCTCTATGATATACCCGGGGGAGAATCCCGCGGCGGACATGCGCATAAAGCCTTGTCACAATTGATAGTAGCCACAAGCGGCAGTTTCAATGTCACGTTGGATGACGGCAGCGTGAAACGAACATTTCTGCTTAACCGTCCTTATCAGGGATTACTCGTTGTACCCGGCATTTGGCGCGAACTGAATGATTTTTCTTCCGGAGCAGTATGCTTGGTATTGGCTTCGCACGTATACGATGAAGAAGACTATATAAGAGATTATGAAGAATTTGCAATAGATAAGCATGCCGGAAAGTTATAGGGAAGATATAAAGAAAGCTATTCTAATTAGACGTTTTGAGACTCGGCTGCTGAATCTATTTGCCGAAGGGAAACTCAACGGTACGGTGCATACTTGTGTCGGTGAGGAACTGACGCCCGTATTACTAAGTAAATATGTCTCCGATGAAGATTGGTTTCTAAGCAATCACAGAGGACACGGACATTTTATAGCGAAAACGGGGCAAGTGAAAGAACTAATGGCGGAAATGTTAGGAAGAACTACCGGCATTTCACACGGTTACGGAGGAAGCCAACATTTATTTACCAAAGGATTTATTTCCAACGGTATACAGGGAGGAATGACGCCTGTAGCCGCAGGCATGGCGCTAGCCATGAAGCTATCCGACTCCCAACAGATCGCCGTATCGTTCATCGGTGACGGGACATTGGGTGAAGGTATCATTTACGAGGCATTCAATTTGTGCGGCATCTGGCAATTGCCGGTATTATACGTGTTGGAGAATAACCATTACGCTCAATCCACGTCGTCTAAACAAACATTGTCCGGCGATATCCGCACGCGCGTAGAAGGATTCGGA
>JAISIB010000198.1 GCA_031262265.1 Prevotellaceae bacterium | reverse complement strand
CCGATAGAATAAACCGTTACCAAGAATATCATCAGCATCAACACGCCCGGTACGAGCGTATTACAAAGATATACCGAGTAATTAAGCCAAGGATTATTTATCGGATGAGTATCTATCACGATGGGTTGCAAATAGGCCATCGCCTGACTTTCCGTAGCTCCTTTCGCGTAAAGTACTTGTCGCGCGGCAGAACCTGACGCCAATTCGCTCATCATCTTCATGTCGCGGAACAGCAACGAGCCGGCAATCAAATAAGCGTTGTTCGTATAGAAAGAGACGATCGGTTGTCGTTGCGCCTGCGCATCTTCGGACAGCCCTTTCGGAATATAGTAGAAACCGTAGATTTCACCGCGTTGCATGGCCTGCCGAGCTTGTGATACGTCAGCGTATCGCTCACTTACCGACGTCTGCGCAAAAGCATCCAAGTTACGAATCAGCGTCCGCGACGTAGGGGTATTATCCAAGTCGACTATGGCTACCGGCAAGTCGGTCGGCAATCCTGCGTCCATTAGTGTGGTAAAGAAGAAATAACAAAAGAGCGGCGCAATCACCATGCAAAATAAATAGAGCGGTCGCGCGACTAAACGGCGACATTCCCGCTGTACGATTTGCCGAAGCGCGATGTATCTACGAAACTTCATTGCTTCATAATAACGGACATACCTGCGCGCAGACCGTCGATTGTATCCACGGGACGAGCACGTAGTTCAAACGTCTTCAAATCATATTGTCCGGTCGTCTTCGTTGCTTTCCATACGGCATACGTTCCGAAATCTTTCATATAGGTGACGCGCAAACGAACGGCTTTGTTGTCCAACGCAGGTACGAAAGCTTCCAATTCCGTACCGATGGAAAGGCCGTTTAGATAGTCTTCTCTCACGTTGAACGACACCCAAATGTCATCCGCAAGGGAAATATTCATAATCGGCGCGCCCGATCCGACCAGTTCACCGGTCATGGGAAATATTTCCGACACTTCTCCGGACTCAAAGGCCGTCAATACGGTTTCTTTGACATACGACTCTACTTCGTTGACGCCGCCTTGCGCTTGGTTTACCAACGCTTCTGCCGCTTCTTTATCTTCTTTGGCAGCACCTTTGACGACCAAATCATACTGAGCGTGCGCGGCTTTTTCCGTAGCGACCGAGGCGTGCATATTAGCGGTAGCCTCGTCTAATTTTTGTGCAGGCAATACGCCTTCATCATACAGATTTTTCACGCGGCGGTACGATTGTTCTGCGATGGTCTTACCGGCCAATGCTTTTTGCCACGTTTCGTATGCCATCAGGATTTGTTCTTGTCGAGCGCCTTTCTCCGCTTTGCGATGTTGTGCGGCTGCCGCGCTACGCAACGCTTCCGCTTGTTCCAATTTGGCCATTACATCGGGAGCTTCGAGTAGTACCAACGTATCGCCGGCATGGACGTACTGCCCCTCTTCCACCAAGATTTTCCGAATACGAGCGGGCACTTTGCTCGATACTCGGTACGTATGTACCTCTGCCTGCCCTTGAATGACAACGGCTCCTTTGCGAAAGAGAAAAAAGCCGACGATAGCAACCACGATTACGATGCCTAATAGAGAAAGAAAAGCCAGCAGCATATTACTGCGCTGTGTTTGGGGAATTTCCGAATGTGTTGTATTCATTTTGTTTTACGAATTTACGAGTTAATACTATACGGGGATTATCGCAAAGTATGTCCTAACGCTTTTTGTAGGCAAACCTCGGTCAACTGAACGTCGATCCACGCATCAATCAAGGCCGAACGAGCCTGAAGCCATGCCGTCTGCGCTTCCATTACGTTGGTAACAGACATAACGCCTTCGCGAAAGCCCACATCGGCATAGTGGAGATTCTCGGCAGCTTTGTCTCTATTGCTCACGGCTAACTGCCATTTTTTAGCGGCTTCGTCCACTTGATAGGCTGCTTGGCGCACTTGCAATTCTACTTTCTCGCGCGCATCTTCCAAACGGTAGCGGGCAATATTCGCTTCGGAACGGGCGGCACGCACTTTATGGCGTCGTCCACCCCAGTCCCATAAATGCGCCTGCAAGAGTATGCCGACATTCCACGACCCTCTAAATTTTTGTTCAAAGCCGTTGAATACCGACGGATTACTCACCAGATAATTACCGACCAACGCCAGTGTGGGAAAATAGTCGGCACGCGCCACATCTACCTTCTTTTGATACATATTCATCGCTAAATGTAGACTTTGCACCTCAGGACGCGCCTCGAAGACTTGTCCCATATCAATCGGAGTGCGTGTCGAATCCATAGAAACCAACGAATCGGCGGTAACTTGGTCTGCAAGCACCAAATCTTCGGTCAAACTTAATCCACACAACTGACAAAGCAGCATGCGAGCCAAATGTCGTCCGTCATCCACTTTGAGTAATGTCATTTCCGCCTCATTGAGTTTTACGCGTACCGTTAGTCCGTCGGCTCTGGTAGCCACGCCTTCGGCTATCATTTTATCTACGTCCGATTGCAAACGCGCCAATAAATCGCGGTAAGCGGTGGCGAGTTGCCACTTGTGCTCCAACGAAACAATTTGCCAATAGGCCTGATCGACACTTAGTATCACCTCTTGCTCTGCCCCACGCTGCTGTTGCGTCGCCAGCTGCTCGGCATAGCGCGTGATTTGGTCGTACGCACGAATCTTACCACCCATAAAAAGCGGTTGCGTCAATGTCAACACACCCACGTACATGTTGCGCGTATCGGTGCGTAACGCATCGGTCAGAGCGTGTCCGGCTTGATTGAGCGGGTCGACCATCGCACTACCCAACGATTGTATAAGCGGTACCAAGTCGGGATACTGCGTGGCCAATGCTTGAGCTGCTTGGTTCAGACTATTTCCTGCCAACGTGCCCATTCCATTGAGAAACGACTTCTGTTCGTTGTTCAACAGAGATACTTCCTTCTGCGAACGAACATACCCGCCCGTGACCGAGAGTGTCGGTAGATAGTTGGTGAAAGCCGCTTTACGTTCGGCTTGTGCGGCATTTACTTGTTCTTGGGCGATGAGAAGATTTTTGTTGTGAGCCATTGCCAACGACCGGCAACTGTCCAATGTCAAAAAGGTTTGGGCGTTTGTCGATAACGAAAGCATCAGCATCCATAGAAATAGTAGTTGTGTTTGTTTGTTGTGCATAATCATACAATAACAATTAAGTGCGTGTGCAAAAGTACGCCATTCATTTCGGAATCTCACCGAAAACATATAAAATCTTACTATAAGGCTCTAATATCAAGGTAAGATATTATTTTTTCACGCCTTATAAATTCAATAACAAACCGTCATATCCGAGCGACATACCGGCAGGCAGCATCTTTTCTACGTCGGTATGTAAACCGATGTGGTGGCTCATGTGAACAAATACCGTGCGGCGCGCGCCAATGCGTTCGGCCGTCCGTATAGCCTGCGCCAAATTTTGATGAGAAATATGAGGTTCGATTCGCAGCGCGTTCAGTATCAATAGCTCCACGCCGCGCATTCTTTCTACGCTTTCATCGGGCATCGTCAGCATATCCGTAATATAGCCCAACCTACCGATTCGGTATCCTAAGATCGGAAGTCGCAAGTGCATGACACGCACCGGCAGCACTTCCGTACGACCTATTTGAAATGTCTCATAAGGGTTAATGACATGCAACGGTATGTGAGGAGCACCGGGATAAGGGTTGTCCGTAAAACAATAAGGCATGCGCGTACGCAATACGTCGGCCAGATACTGTTCGGCGTAGACAGGCGTATCGCCAAAGCGGCAAAACGGACGCAAATCATCCAATCCACCGACATGATCGTAATGTTCGTGCGTAAGCAATACGCCATCTATTTGCCGGAAAGGGAGATGTAACATTTGTTCGCGAAAGTCGGGGCCACAATCTATGAGCAGATTCTCACCCGTGTCGGTCTCCACCCACGCAGAAGTACGCAAACGCTGATCACGCGGGTCTGTCGACGTGCAAACCGGGCATTTGCATCCGATTTCGGGGACGCCGGTGGACGTACCGCTGCCTAATAAGGTAATTTTCATCGTATTATTCAGGATATAAACTTTACTTCGGGAATTATTTCTATACCGAATCGTTCGCGCACCGAAGCCCGTACGGCGTCGGAAAGGCGTACGACGTCCGATCCGGTCGCATCGCCTAAGTTGACAAGCACGAGGGATTGTTTCTCATACATGGCGCATCGCCCGTAAGGTTTCCCCTTCCAACCACACTGTTCGATCAGCCACGCAGCAGGTATCTTCACGCGCCCATCCGGCAGACAATAATGCGGAATCTGTGGATAGTCGGCACGCAGAGCCTCAAACCGGTCGGCAGTCACTACCGGATTCATAAAAAAACTGCCTGCGTTGCCGATAACCTGCGGGTCGGGCAACTTTCGACGGCGAATGGTTCCGACAATCTCGCGCACGGCAGCAAGCGACAACGGTTTTCCTTCCAATTCATCACGCAATGCGGCATATTCCAGACGATATTCCGGTCGCTTACTAAGTCGATAAGTCACATACGTGATGAAGGTATCGGCATACGCCGGCGTCTTAAATATACTATGGCGATAGCTGTAATCACAATCGGCCGCCTGCATCCGAAAAGAAGTTCCGTCGAGATGCAATCCTTCGACCTCATCGATAACATCTTTGGCCTCAACGCCATAGGCTCCTATGTTTTGAACGGCACTCGCCCCTACTTCACCCGGAACAAACGATAAATTTTCCACACCATACCAGCCTGCGCGTACGCAATGCGTCACAAAATCATCCCAGACAGTACCTGCGCCTACCCGCACACGCACGTCGTCGGACGTTTCAGCGATGATATGCACTCCACAAATATCGGAATGCAACACCGTACCATTGTAAAAATCCGTAGTAAAGAGTAAATTGCTCCCTGCGCCTATGTGCAGGAAAGGAGACCTCAACTTTTTTTCAATTAGAAAGGTTCGCAAATCGTTTTCCGAGTCATACGCGACAAAACGCGCCGCAGTGACTTTCAAACCGAACGTATTATGCGCCGATAGCGAATAGTTATTGTGAATTTGTACCATATTAAAAGGTCTATATTACCGCGTTATGCGACGCGTCAACGCAAAAGTAGAAGTTTTTCAAAAAAAAAATGACATTTGCCAAAACAAATTTACGTTTTCTGCGTTTATAAAGTGAAGTATTAACTATTAACATCCATTTTTACTAAGACCAGCTTTATGAAACCTGCATTTTGCTTCCTTAAGTCTGCTACAATAGCAGCAATCTCAATTCTTTTTTTGCATTCTTGCGAAATTAAAGATTACTACGATCCCAATTACAAACAAGAATTGGTTTCTTCTCGCAAGTACGCTACCGATCATGAGGTAGAACTACAATTCAGCTACGGCACCATCCCCGGCGTAGCCGCTACGTTCCAAGTGTATGCCGAAAATCCGTTGGATGAGAATGACAAACTGCGCGAAGACGTGAAGTCGCTCTCCGCCGGTATTCACATCGAAGGCGAAACTCTGTCGCACAAACGTGTACTCCCGAGCTATGCCTCCGAGTTATACTTGTATTCGTCCAGCATATTTGCACATCGACTGATGCGCGCCACCGTTGAAGACGGCAAAGCGAGCTTCACGCTTGTCTTACCTGACATAAGCGAGGATGATAGTGAGGAAAATGCGGAGACGAGGACGATAAAGAACACCACCATCACGAGCGGAAGTGGATGGAATCAGAAAAAGGAGACACTTACACAAGTAACTATTGACAAGTGGCTGTTGTCGCAAAGCGATTTGGACAGCAAGTACGATATTAAGAATCCCGCGCGTTATGAGCCGCTGCCCGCAGAGGTGATGACCAATATCAATAACGCTTTCCCCAGCGAAAAGGCTGTTCCTGCAAACTCGACGTGGTTTACCGACGGTATCGTGGAAATCACGGGTGCGCCGACGGAACTCTATATGGCTCCTTATGCATCGAGCGGTGCCAATAAGAACCTAATTTCGTATGTCGTTTACGAAGGAACAAAGGACATCACGACTTTGACGCAAGCAGAAATCTATGCGTTGGAAGTAATCAATATTCTTCCGTTCGCCGTGCTTAATAACGATCAGTATACCACCAACGGACAAGGCGTTACGCCCGGCAAAGCCGTACAATTACTGTATCACGACAAGAAAACAAATCAATGGGTAACCAAGTTCCCAACCGGAGCCAAAATCGTCTTCTTGCTGATATTCCAAGAATCCACCGTTAATTCGTCTAAGTTCGCTTATAAATTCGACCAAACGACGAAGATTATTTGGTCGGTTGCCGCATGGAATCTGAAGATGCCGCAACCCAATGCAGACCGCACGTTCACTCGCAACGGAAAGAAGACTTTGTATTTCTCGACGCGCGACAACAGCGGCAACGACTATCACTTTATTGCGATGGAAGACCACGTAGGTACACACCGCTATGCAGACGATGATACGAACGATATAATCTTCCGCATTATCCCGGGCGAAGAAGAATCGCTCACCGTTGAAGAAGAAGAGTTTATACCGGGCGGTATTACTCGAACTACCGAAACGTACAACGGCATACTCGGTTTCGAGGACAACTGGCCACATAAAGGTGACTACGACCTCAACGACGTGATGTTGGAATACGCAACGGAGATCTCTTACGTGTTGGAGACCGAAATTTCGGCCGAACCGTATGTAGAGAAAGTGACGGATACGATGACGTTCCTGCACAACGGTGCAACTTTCAACAACGGATTTGCGTACAAGGTAAGCTTGCCTGCAAGTGCCATACAAAAACTGACTATCAGCAAAGGCGACGAAGCGGCGACCGATTATACGGTAACGACCGACGGCGAAGGATTTATTATCCAAGTGTTAGATGACATACAAGCTATTCTGCCCCCGATGAAAGTGGCCGAGAATACGGTCAGCTATACGGTGACGATGGAACTAAAAGAAGGTGCGGTATCACAAGAAATGCTCAACGAAAGCGATTGGAAAGTGACAGATAACGGAGGTACGACGAAAGCATACAATTTGCGCAAAGCACCGTACAACCCGTATATCATGCCGACGAATCCGGGCTTCCCGCTCTCCAACATCGAAGTGCACTTACCCTACTATCCGCCGACGGAGAACATAGATACGAGGCTATTCAAACAAGGTAGTGATGTATCGCAACCGGAACTTAATTGGTTCTACGCAAGCCCGAAAGTTGAGTTCTATCCCTTTGCCATGCATTTGTCGGGCATTACGCGAGATGAATTCGACATTCCCGAAGAAAGCATACAGATAGGCGACCAGTACCCCGACTACCTGAAATGGGTCAATAGCGACGGCACGGAATATAACGACTGGTATATGAAAAAGTAATAATTAGTTTAGGCTTCTTTTTGAGTGACGATGCATCGGGATTTTCTCGGTGCATCGTTCTTTTTTCCTCGTATGATAATCTTTTTTCTAACCCGCATATTTTCTTTTGCGAGCGAGATAAATTCTTTTCTTACCTTTGTAGGCAGATAACCTACAAAAGAAACAAATTATGTACGGAGCAATGAAAGAACACCTCAGTCGAACATTGGCTGAGATTCAAGAAGCCGGACTTTATAAGGAAGAGCGGCTGATCGAGAGTGCGCAACAGGCGAGTATCCAAGTGGGCGGACAAACCGTCCTAAACTTTTGCGCAAACAACTATTTGGGATTATCCAATCATCCGCGCGTCATTCGCGCCGCACAAGAGATGATGGACAAACGCGGGTATGGCATGTCGTCCGTACGCTTCATTTGCGGTACACAAGACATACACAAACAGTTGGAAGCAGCTATTTCCGAATATTTTCATACGGAGGACACGATTCTTTATGCGGCCTGCTTCGACGCCAACGGCGGCTTGTTCGAACCGCTACTAACGGAAGAGGATGCAATCATCTCCGATGCGCTCAATCACGCCTCTATTATTGACGGCGTGCGCCTTTGTAAGGCGAAGCGTTACCGGTATTCCAATGCCGATATGGGTGAGCTGGAGAAATGTCTGCGGGAGTCACAAGCACAACGTTTCCGTATCGTAGTCACAGACGGCGTCTTCTCCATGGATGGCAACGTCGCGCCGATGAAAACTATCTGTGATCTGGCAGAAAGATACGATGCGCTGGTCATGGTGGATGAATCTCATTCTGCCGGCGTAGTTGGTGCTACCGGTCACGGAGTAAGCGAACTGTTCGACACATACGGGCGCGTAGATATATATACGGGCACGCTCGGCAAATCTTTCGGAGGTGCGTTAGGGGGATTTACGACTGGTCGCAAGGAAATTATCGCTCTATTGCGTCAGCGCAGTCGTCCGTATCTTTTCTCCAATTCGTTAGCACCCGGTATTATAGGTGCATCGTTGGAAGTTTTCCGTATGTTGAAAGAAAGTAATGCGCTGCACGACAAGCTGACGGAGAATGTGCGTTACTTTATTGATCGTATGATGGCGGCCGGTTTTGATATCAAACCCACGCAAAGTGCTATTTGCGCCGTGATGCTTTACGACGCCAAGCTCTCGCAAGATTTTGCGGCTAAGATGCAAGCAGAAGGAATCTACGTGACAGGCTTTTACTATCCGGTCGTACCGAAAGGCGAGGCACGCATTCGCGTACAACTATCAGCCGGTCACGAGCGCACACACCTCGACTGCTGTATCGAAGCATTTACGAAAGTAGGAAAGTCACTGAATGTGATTAGATAACCGAATGCCGTCAGAACGGCATCGGTGCATCAGACATATCAATGGGGGGCGGTATCGGTACAGCCCCTCTTTTGTTTCCGGAAGTACGCGACTTGTTGATCCGAGAACTGACTATTTGTCCCTCTACCGGCGGCGGGATAATCATATCTTCATCGGGATTCTGGAAACGCGCGAACTCGCTTTTGAAACGCAGCAACACGTCGCCAACTGCGCCGTTACGGTGTTTAGCGATAATAATCTCCGCCATACCGCGCAGGTCGTGATTGTTGTCATCCTTATATATCTTATAATACTCCGGACGATGGATAAAACATACGATGTCCGCGTCTTGTTCGATAGCACCCGACTCACGCAAATCGCTGAGCTGCGGACGTTTCCCATCTGCGCCTTCGCGTCCTTCCACGCCACGGTTAAGTTGCGACAGGGCAATGATAGGAATGTTCAGTTCTTTGGCCAATCCTTTCAGCGAACGGGAAATCGTACTCACTTCTTCCTGTCTACTATTGAAAGACATGCCGCTCGCGTTCATGAGTTGTAGATAATCGATGATTAGAACCTTTATGCCGTGCTCGCGCACCAATCGACGCGCCTTCGGGCGCAGGTCAAAGACCGACAACGACGGCGTATCGTCCACGTAGAGCGGAGCACCTAACAACAACGTTAGTTTCTGATCAAGCTGATCCCATTCGGGCTTCGTCAATTGTCCGCTACGGATTTTCTCGCCGGGTATCTCGCATACGTTTATAATGAGACGATTCACCAATTGCAGGTTACTCATTTCCAAAGAAAACAGTGCGACGGGCTTTTGATAGTTGACGGCGATATTCTTGGCCATCGAAAGAACGAAAGCCGTCTTTCCCATGGCCGGACGCGCGGCGATAATGATTAGATCCGAGTTTTGCCAGCCGGAAGTGATACGGTCTAATTGCGTGAATCCGCTTTCCAGTCCGCTCAATCCGTCCGTCCGTTCGGCCGCCTTCTGAATTTGCAGGTACGCGTCTTTGACTACACTGTCTATCTGCGTGTAATCTTTCTTCATGTTCTGCTGCGAAATCTCGAAGAGCTTACCTTCGGCTTCTTGCATCAGGTCGTCCACGTCAATCGTTTCGTCGAAAGCTTTCCCTTGTATGGCACTGGTAAACGTAATCAACTCGCGCGCCAGATGTTTCTGTGCCAAAATACGGGCGTGATAGACCAAGTGGGCAGAGGAAGCGACACGGCTACTCAATTGCGTAATATAAAACGGACCGCCGACCTCGTCCAGATAGCCGTCTTTGCGCAATTGCTCCGCTACGGTCAGAATATCGACCGGCTCTTGCCGCTGAATCAGACGAATGATGGCCTGATAGATCAATTGATGCTTGTGCTCGTAGAAAGTTGCGGGACGTAGTATCTCACTCACCAGCGAATGCGCATCTTTCTCAATCATCAGTGCGCCCAGCACCGCCTCTTCCAGCTCTTTGGCTTGGGGTTGCAGTCTTTTGTACTCGCTAATGGGCGTCACGTCCGCTGAACGCCGATTATTGTATTTCCGTTCGATAGCCATTGGGTTCGTTTTTTATATTCGCCCACAAAATTAGCTTTTTCTCCGTACCTTTGCACACAAATTGCATCCTTTATGATAGTTTTTCCAAATGCCAAGCTCAATTTAGGGCTTAACATCCTGCGCAAGCGCGCCGACGGCTACCACGATTTAAGTACCGTATTCTACCCGATTCTCTTGTCTGACGCACTGGAAGCGGTAGATATGACTTCCACGCAGGTATCTTTTCATACGCATGGGCTACCTGTTGCCGGCGAACCGGAGAACAATCTGGTCATGAAAGCTTATCGTTTGTTGAGCCGTGATTTTTCGTTAGCTCCGCTCCATATCCGATTGTACAAACATATTCCGATGGGTTCCGGACTGGGCGGCGGTTCGTCGGACGCCACTTTTATGCTGAAACTGCTCAACGAACGTAATCGTTTAGGACTTAGTGAAAACGAATTGGAAAACTATGCTACGCAATTGGGGGCGGATTGTGCTTTCTTTATCCGCAATCGTCCGATGTACGCCGAAGGAATCGGCAATATTTTCTCGCCGGTAGAAGTGAATCTTGCAGGTTACGGCTTATTGGTAGTCTGTCCGAACGTATTCGTTTCTACGCGCGAAGCCTTCGCACAAGTACACCCTGCCCTACCGGCTACCGACATTCGCGAGATTATTCGCCGTCCGGTCAACGAATGGCGCGATGCGCTGACGAACGATTTCGAGCAAAGCGTATTTCCGCAGTATCCCGCGCTTGCTGCGCTCAAACAAGAACTATATAACCAAGGAGCTGCTTATGCTTCGATGAGCGGTTCCGGTTCTTCCATTTATGCCTTGTTTGCACCGAATGCCGAGATTCCGCAATGGGATACTACGTTCTCTTTCCGATGCCGGTTGTAAGGTTTCATCAATTTCTTGCAATTGTCAAGCTATAATTTTGCAGAATAAACGTGTAATCGCGCAACAGGATAAACTTGTAACAGTACAAGAAAGATTGGCCGACTCGCTCTAACCGTTCTATTTCTTTTCTGATTTCTTCTATCACCTCTTTATTCTGAATCTCTTTTTTCCCATCTACTTTTGCCGAGAAGAGATAAAAAACCTTGCCGCCAAAGACTTCCGTAAACTTCTGATGTGTATCAGCTTGCAAGCCATACTCCTTAAAAATCTCCGGCAATTGTATCCCTGCATTGACGGGCTTAATCTGCAAACCAATATACTTCTCGCCTATCTTGATATAGAAGTCAACATTGAACAATCTGTCCCATTCGTCAGGAGCTGCTTCAATAGATACGCCCAATATACTTTGTAGTTGTCCATAGATAGTTTGAATTTCTGTCATATAACCGTCAAAAGTTCGCTCTATCACTATTTCCATCATGTAATCTATGCAATCTTGCTCCGTAACGTTCGCAACTTCCGATTGTATGACTTCCGTAATCTTCACATATAACTTTTTGCCTAATTCCTCAATTTGTTTTTGAGAGCGAACGTTCTGGAAATAGTATTCTCGCCATTCATTTAAAGTCTTTGGTGAGCATTTACGGATTGATTCGGAAGTCGCTCCCACATTTCGTTTGAAATTGAGTTGGAAGCGGTTCATTGCACTATTGAGAATCCATTCTTTTGCCATAGTTTATGCTTTCTTGAAATATAAAAGAGGTAGCCTATTATTACTAAGCTTTAGGTCTTTACGAATAGCCTTAATCAACTGTGTTAAATAATGGTCGTGAACGGATTGTTCCCGTCCTGTTCCATTTTCTTCATACTCCAACAATTTCGAAATTACTCCTCTACTCGCAATAAGAAAAAGCTTATCTCTTTCGCTTGTGTAAGCTGTTACATTATTTTCTGCACAAAGATTATGCAGGGCTTCTATAAAACTAAAATAATGCTCTTCCTTTAGTTTTCTGGTTTGCAATATAATATTGCTTCGATTCGTGAGTATAAACCCTATGATAGAGACTGTTACAGCAACGAATGCGCCAATAATAGATATTAAGAGTTCTGTTGTCATATAGTCTGAAATTTATTCTTATACTTAAACTCCATTCTCGTATCTACTTCAGCCAATCCTTCTTTCAGCAAGTGTGCATTAATAAACGTTCGGTTCTTTAGATATAGGTAGCAAAGCAAATGGTTGTCACTATCGTACTTCACTTGGTCGTACTTCATGAAAACCTTTTGTCCTTTGAGTTTATCGGTAAGAAACTTAGTAGCTTGTCCGTTTACGGATGGCTTCTCTTTGATGCCGATAAGACGAACCGTAAGATTGTTATTCAGCTCAACGAGATAAGGCGAAAGCACTTGCTTCACCGTGTAATACTCTTCCCGTTCGCCACTATCCTTATCAATCCTCGAACCGAATTGCAACTTCTTAACGTCTATCTTCTTATCCAATTTGTGTGGGTCGGAAAAGATGTAGGGAAGCTGCGCTATCCGCTCCGCAAAATTATGAGTAGGCGCATCCTTTTGAAGAATGTACTCCGCGCCGAACATATCAGGTTGGTTGGCACCGAGCTTCTCTTGATAGATAGGTATAAACTCCGAATTGATTTCGTAACCGACGGAATTCCGTTGTAGCTTCTTTGCCGCTAAGGCAGTTGTGCCGCTACCCATGAACGGGTCAAGCACGGTTTCACCCGCAAAAGAAAACATCTTGATCAATCGGGCGGGCAGTTCTTCGGGAAACATGGCAATATGCCCATCTTGCTTAGCTCCGCCAAAAGTCCAATGTGAAGCGAAGTAAGTATTCCACTCTTCTTTGGTCATTGCTGATAGCTGCTTTTGTTCCGCAGTCGGCTTGGGTGCATGGCCTTGTTTTTTGAAAATCAGGATGAATTCGTAGTCAATCTTCAAGATACCGTTGCGCGGATAAGGGAAGCTACCCATCACTGCTCCCCCACCCGTCGTGTTCATAGTCGTCTGCTTTTGCCAAATGATTGCCCCCATATAGTCCATACCGAGTGTCTCGCAGAACTTGATGATTTCGGTACGAATGGGAATGACCTTGTAGCGACCATAGTAGACAGAACGGGCAAATTGGTCTCCGATGTTAATGCAGAGACGACAGCCGTCGTGCAAGACACGGTTGCATTCCGACCAAACCAGATTCAGGTTGTTGATATAGCTCTCGTAGCTGTCATTGAATCCTATTTGATTATCAGAACCATAATCTTTAAGCTGCCAATAGGGTGGTGACGTAATGATAAGATGCACCGATTTGTCTGCCAAAAGGTTCATCTGTCGACTGTCGCCATTTACTATCTTATGTATTGCTTTCATCTGCGATTTATTTCTCGCAAAGTTAATGTTTTTTTTGGAAGCGTGCATGTAGTATGCACGAAAACTTTAATAGAAGAGTCGAATTGAAAGACGTCGACTATTTGGTCAATTGTCGTAATTACTCACCCGAATTTGTTATTTTTCTCCTAAGTTAGAAAATTAACAT
>JAISIB010000066.1 GCA_031262265.1 Prevotellaceae bacterium | reverse complement strand
TGAAATATCTCGTACAGGCATACGCACCGCTCAATGAACGTAGTACGATGGACACGCTGAACATGTATTGCGAGTACTTCAACAAAGTGGGCTTGAACACGGCAGCTTCCAGCATTACGTTCTGTTATCACAATCACTCCTTTGAGTTCGGCAGCATCGACGGACATCAAATTTACAATTACTTACTTGAAAACACCAGCCCGAATCACGTATTCTTCGAACAAGACGTATATTGGGCACAAGTGGGTGGCGCAAATCCGGTCGAACTAATGAAAACACATCCGAATCGTTTCAAATGTATCCACATCAAAGACGAAAAAGAAATCGGTGCCAGCGGTAAGATGGACTTCCAAGCAATTTTCGACCAAATGAAAATCAATAAGATCAAAGATTGGTATGTGGAAGTGGAACAATATACGAATAACGATCCGGTAGCCAGTGTGCAACAAAGCTATGATTTCTTGGCAAGTGCTCCATACGTTTATTAGTATCATTATTATTGGTGGGAATAAGAAATAAAAACTTCATAAATTAAATTCTTAAATCAATTTACATATGTCGAACTCAATGTCTCGAAGGAAATTCCTTCAAACGAGTAGTATGGCCGTAGCCGGAATGAGTATTATTCCGAGTACGGTAATGGGAAAGAGTGTCAGTGGTCAGCCGGCACCGAGTGATAAACTGAACATCGCAGGCGTAGGTGTCGGTGGTCGAGGCGCGAGCGTTTTGCGAGGAGTTTCCCGTACGGAAAATATCGTAGCTTTGTGTGATGTGGACTGGAAATATTCAGACCCTGTCTTTAAAGCATATCCGAATGCAAAGCGGTATAAAGATTGGCGTGTCATGTTTGACGAAATGGGCAAAGACTTTGATGCTCTTATCGTGGCAACAGCCGACCACTCTCATGCAATCATCGCCGCTACGGCTATGACCATGGGAAAACACGTCTACGTAGAAAAACCATTGACGCATAGCGTATATGAATCTCGTTTGTTGACCAAATTGGCCGCTAAGTACAAATTGGCTACTCAGATGGGTAATCAAGGTGCTTCCGGCGATGGCGTTCGCCAAATGTGCTCATGGTTATGGGCTGGTGAAATCGGCGAAGTGACGAAAGTGGAATGCTATACGAATCGTCCTATTTGGCCGCAAGGCTTGAATCGTCCCGAAAAAGTGCAACGTATACCCAAAACTTTGGATTGGGATTTGTTTATCGGACCGGCAGCGATGCGTCCTTACAACGAAATCTACACACCGTGGAATTGGCGCGGTTGGTGGGACTTCGGTACGGGTGCCTTAGGCGACATGGCTTGCCATATCGTGCAACCTGCGACGGAAGCGTTGAAACTTGGTTACCCGACGCAAGTGCAGGGAACCTCAACTACGTTATTGGCTGACTGTGCACCGAATGCGCAGATCGTTCGCTATAAATATCCGGCTCGTGATAATATGCCGAAAGTCGGTATGCCCGAAGTAGAACTCGTATGGTACGATGGTGGTTTAATGCCGGAACGTCCTGTGGGATTAGAACAAGGGAAGAACTTAGATATGTCAGGTGGTTGCGTAATATTCCACGGTACAAAAGACACAATGATTTGTGGTTGTTACGGTGTTAATCCTTATCTGGTATCCGGTCGCAAGCCGAATACGCCGGAAGTAATGCGTAAGATTACGACATCGCATGAAATGGACTGGGTAGGCGCATGTAAAGAAAGCCCCGAGAATCGTCGTATGACGACTTCTGACTTCAGCAAGGCCGGACCATTGAATGAGACGGTAGTCATGGGTGTACTTGGCGTACGTCTGCAAGGTTTGCATCAAGTATTAGAGTGGGATGGAGAAAAGATGGAATTTACCAACATTCCCGCTAACGCTAATATTCGTTCGGTCTTGAAGAGTAACTTTAGCATCAATGATGGACACCCATCATTTAATAATGACATGACCGAACCGGTGAATGCGCAAGCATTTGCCAAAGAACTGGTTAAACATACTTATCGCGAAGGTTGGAACTTGCCGGCTATGCCGTAAGTATAGGAAAATACAAATGGAAGTAGAGGCGCAAAACTTGCGTCTCTACTTGCAAAATACAATAGTCATATAATTAAATAGGTAACAAACACGATGAAAAAGAGTATTTACATGATCTGCACGTTGGCGTTGGCAGGTATGGTGGTAGCTTGCGGCGGTCAAAAGAAATCGTCTGATCAGACGGCGGATACGACAGAAGCGGCCAATCCGAACCTGATAGCTGAAGGCCAATATGAGAAATTAATTCCGGCTAGCGACGCAGGCCCTGCGTACGTGTTGGTAGATAAACCGCAAGTTGACTTAGCGGAATTCAAAACCGACGCAGACGGATACATTACAATCTTCGACGGCACATTCAAGGGCTGGCGTGGATATTTGAAGGACAATGTTCCCCCGCGTTGGGTGATTGACGGTGATGCAATTAAGATGAATGGATCGGGCGGCGGCGAAGCTCAAGTAGCCGACGGCGGAGATTTGATTTTTTCGCACAAGTTCAAAAATTTTGAACTAAGTTTTGAGTGGAAAGTGGCGAAAGGTTCGAACTCCGGAATCCTATATTTGGCACAAGAAGTAAAGGGTCAGCCGATTTACATCTCTTCTCCTGAATATCAGATACTGGATAACGCCAACCATCCCGACGCTAAATTGGGAAAAGACGGTAACAGACAATCGTCCTCCTTGTATGATATGATTCCGGCCGTGCCTCAAAATTCCAAACCGTTCGGCGAATGGAATACCGGTACGATTATGGTGTACAAAGGTACCGTCGTTCATTCACAGAATGGCGAGAATATGTTAGAATATCACTTGTGGACGCCGCAATGGACGGAGATGTTGCAAGCCAGCAAGTTTAGCAAGACAAAATGGCCGTTGGCTTTTGAATTACTGAATAATCTGGGTGGCGACGCACACGAAGGTTATATCGGTTTGCAAGATCATGGCGACGACGTCTGGTATCGTAATATCCGCGTGAAGATTATGGAATAAAGATAAAAGTTTTTTCATGTATTAAGTATTAGTAATAAATTAGACGTAATATGAGGTTAAGCCGCACTGTGAAGTGCGGTTTTTCTTTTGTTCCTTTGCTATCACATCAAGCTCGTAAGTTGTTCGAACGAGCGGCTTTGTTATTGCCATAAGCTCGTAAGTTATTACCACCGTATTTGGCGGCCGTTTGCGCAGGTAAGATTCGCCATGGATAGTTACATAGTTACCTTCAACAATATACTTTTTAGATCAAATTGACACCATAAATATCGGTCGTTTGCTGAACCATAGAAATTCGAATCCATTCAATCTTTCCAATCAAACATTAACAAAACGGAATTGTCCTCTTCCTCTATTGCTTGCATGATTTCCGCATACTCTTCCGACGGAGGATATTGTTTTCTTTTACCGATGCTACATTCGCATCGTCTTTTGCCGAATGGCAAGCATACAACACGCATACAGTCATCAGCAGCGTAAACTGTTTGAGACAAGTAGTTCGTAAATCCATCGTATTTATTATTTGTTTTTATTTTGCAAAGCTAAGCCTACCACATGGTTTTAACCAAATAAAAACGGAAGAAATTAGTAGAAATAGTAGTTTTATACGCATATATCAAATGATAGAATAGCCAAACATGTTCTATATTTGTCCCATCAAACTTAAAAATAAAAACCTACCTTTGCATATATTTTCAACTATCCATTCATTTATAAAACAAAACGGTATGCAGGAAATTTATGACTTTCTAAAGAAATGCGGCACCTATTATCTCGCCACTACGGCGGGCGATCAGCCGCATGTGCGCCCTTTCGGCACGATTGAGCTATTTGAAGGGCGGCTTTATATTCAGACAGGGAGATCGAAAAACGTGGCCAAACAACTTTTCGAGAACCCGAAAGCAGAGATCTGCGCTTTCGACGGCGAACGTTGGGTTCGTATTACGACTACGCTACACGCCGATGATCGTCTCGAAGCCAAAAAGCACATGTTGGCGGCTTATCCGGAGTTACAACAAATGTACTCGGCCGAAGATCCGCTAACGCTCGTACTGTTTATGAAAGATACGACGGCAACCATCTACGGGATAGACGGCATAACGCAGACCATTCGATTCTAAACATACTTCAATGTCCGAATATCTTACGCGGAAAACAAAATATTTTACGCAGATAAT
>JAISIB010000069.1 GCA_031262265.1 Prevotellaceae bacterium | reverse complement strand
TATTCGCACCTCAATCAATACCTCGTCCTGCAAACCGGCACGTATCTGGCACTCCCTGCCGACCCGTTGCTCGCCTTATTTGCCGTCATACTCTTCACGGCACTGATTAATCTCGTCATGCCGTCGGCAGGCGGCAAGTGGACATTGCTCGCTTTTGTCTTTATCCCGTTGCTGGCCGAACGAGGCGTTGCTCCCGAAATCACACAATGCGCGTTTCGGATCGGCGACAGCTGCACCAATGCACTTAGCCCCGTACTGATGTACGTACCTTTCGTGCTCTCGTTCATGCAGCACAAGAATCACACGTTCGGATTTGGGGATTTGTGGAGATGCACGTGGCGTTATTCCCTCGCCATCGGCGTTGTTTGGGTATCACTATTTCTTATATGGTATTTGCTGCACATTCCTTTCGGATTCTAAGAATCTTTTGAACGCATCCCGTCACTTTCGATATTTTCGGCCGAATATTCTATATTCTCGGCTAAACATTTGATGTTTTCAGCTACATATCCGATATTCTCTCCTACTATATTCTGTATTCTCGGCTATATATGCTGTGTTTCCCGACTGCCTCTTTTGTTTATTTGAATATATATTCTACCTTTGCAGCCGCAAAAACAAATTCGGGGTGTAGCGCAGTCCGGTTAGCGCACCTGCTTTGGGAGCAGGGGGTCGTGGGTTCGAATCCCGCTACCCCGACAGAAGAAAATCAGCGGCTTAGGAGTAAAGTTCTAAGCCGCTGATTTTTTGTTTGCACACGATTTGCATGCAAGAATAGCTTAATTAAGAGAAGAAAAAGCTGGATTTGGTTCTAATGGATTTAGATATAGTTCCTATATTAAATCAACTTGAGCACCCAATGCATTTGCTATTTTCCCAAGAACATCAATTCCAACAGAATATCGACCTTGTTCTATCTTGCACAGATTGGCAGCATCGATATTAGCCAATACCGCAAGCCTTTTGGCCTCAAATCCTTTCTCTTCACGCAGCTGACGTATTCTGGAACCAATTCGTTTCCGTTCCTCTTCTCGATCACTTCCTGCATAGGAGAAAGAAAAGCCCGCATTCACCATCGTTTTGCATAAAACGAAATAAACCATACTCATTTTATCCTCTGAAAACTCTTCATCGAAATAGTGCGATAGCAATTTCGCAACATATTGTTGCTGTTCAACAGGAATAGGGAAGAACGTTTCTAACCAGATACTTTCTCCATCTAAAGTAACCACGTGCATTCTGGTGTTACTTTCAAAATTGATTGTTGTTCTCATATTCAAAATGCAGAATTTATAGGTGTTGCCCCCACCTTTAAAGAATTAATAATTTGAGGCAAAGGTATGAATGATTTTATAATTGGCAAATAAACCAATCGTAAATCGCATTTGATTTTTGAAATATTACGAAATAACGGGTATGCATCTATCATATCTGTATCCCTCCACCTCGTTTCGTCATCACTCTTTGCCTCACCTCTCGTGCCTTCTCCCTAAACCAGTCCAATATATTCACCCCATTTAGCACCAGCCGCAGCCTATTCGGATTATCGGGTTCTTGCTCCACGTTGAGCTTCACCCCTTCCGTTGTCGTGAACTTCCGATTATGTTCCGGCGAGAGAAAATGAACGATTGAGTTGTAAGTACTTCGCCAACAAAAGCCCCTCCTCCCTTGCGAAAACAAGCACAAATGATACGTTCATAACTTACTCGCATATGAAAATATCTGACTAACTTATTGCAATATCTTACTCGCTTGTTTAAACAACTCACGAGCTTATTTTACTAACTCTTGGAGTTGGAACGAGCACAAAAAAGGCTGCCTTGCGGGCAGCCTTAGGAAGAGAGCGTAACGAGTTATTTGTCTATACTTAGCAGGTATCGTTTCCAGTCGGCAAAGCGGCTACTCATCGGAATAGACCTCCGTTCGCCTTGCATGAAACGACGTAAACGTTCGGGGATAGTCACCTGCTCTCCCACGATAGCCTCTACCGTTCCCACGAACTTGGCCGGATGTGCCGTTTCGAGGAAGATACCCGTTTCATCGGGGCGCAAGTTTTCTTCCAATGCACGATAACCGCAAGCTCCGTGCGGATCAAGTAGATAGCCACGTTGCTCGTACACCGCACGCATAGTCTGTGCAATTTGTTCGTCCGTGTAAGTGGCTCCACTGATGTCGGCGGCGATAGCGGCATGCGAATGGTGATACAAATCAAGGATGCGCGCAAAATTGCTGGGATCGCCCACGTCCATCGCGTTAGCAATCGTCGCTACGGACGGTCGCGGCCGGTAAGCACCCGTCTGCAAATACTCATAGACAACGTCGTTGCGATTGTTAGCGGCAACGAAACGACTCACCGGCAAGCCCATACGCTTGGCAAACAAGCCTGCCGTCAGATTGCCGAAGTTTCCGCTGGGCACACTGACTACTACATTTTCGGCGCGCCCCAAACGTTTCAACTGTGCGTAAGCCTGAAAATAGTAGAAGGCTTGCGGCAAGAAGCGCGCCACATTGATCGAATTGGCAGACGTAAGCAGCAGCTTTTCATTCAGTTCTTTGTCCGAAAAAGCGGCTTTGACCAAGGCTTGACAATCGTCGAACGTACCGTCCACTTCCAGTGCGGTAATATTCTGTCCCAGTGTGGTAAACTGCTTTTCCTGAATCTCGCTCACCTTACCTTTGGGATAGAGCACAAAAACCCGAATGCCGGCCACACCCAAAAAGCCGTTGGCCACGGCACTTCCCGTGTCTCCCGAAGTAGCGACCAAGACATTCACGTCCCGATCCCCGCGCCGCTGCACAAAATAGCCAAGTAATCGCGCCATGAAGCGTGCACCCACATCTTTGAAGGCGAGTGTCGGGCCATGAAAGAGTTCGAGCGAATAGATGCGCTCGGAGACGGGCACGAGCGGCACGTCGAAACTCAACGTATCGTTCACGATCTCTCGAACCACCTCGGCCGGCAAATCTTCGCCGAAGAAAGCCGTCGCCACACGGTTCGCTATCTGATGGAACGAGAGAGTTCCTATATTTTCGTAAAAGTCTGCGGGTAGCACAGAGATACGTTCGGGCATGTACAAGCCTCTATCGGGAGCCAATCCCTTAATCACGGCCGCTTCCAAAGAAGCCGGTTCTGCTTGGCGGTTGGTACTGTAATATTTCATAGGTTCATAAAAATATGCATGAATTCGTTGCCTCTCAAATCGCCGTAGCTCCCTTGCGTAGCCGCCTGCTCATCAAAAGTTTGCACGCCGTCGGGTTCGATATGCCGGTGCCATACTGTGAAAGGAACGGGATCTGCGGTATGCGTACGCAAGGCGCAAGGCGTAGGATGGTCAGGTAATACGGCTATACACACAAGTTCTTCTTCCCCGCACACCGATTCGTATATCGGGCGCACGATACGGGCGTCGAGATTCTCAATCGTTTTAATTTTCAGAGCCACGTCTCCCTCGTGGCCGGCTTCATCGCTGGCTTCGATATGCAGATAGACGAAGTCGTGCGTACGCAGCCCTTCGATGGCCGCCGCCGCTTTGTTCTCGTAGTTCGTATCGTAAAGTCCCGTAGCCCCTTCTACGTGTACGGGCGTCAGTCCGGCCAAGCGGCCGATACCATTGATTAAATCGACGGCTGAAATGACGATGCCCGAACGCATTTGCGGATAGCCGACCGTCAGCGGCTCCATGTTCGGACGGTAGCCGGGCGACCACGGCCATATACTATTGGCAGAGTCTTTGCCTGCGGCGATACGACGCAGGTTGACAGGATGTTCGGAAAGTAATATTTGCGAGCGTCGTATCAAGTCGTTTAGCAAACGGGCGGTCTCTTCTGCCTGAGGTACTTCCGCTTTCGGAAGCAACGGTAGATACGGCTGACCGGGCACATCGTGCGGCGGCGTACAGGCGATGTGCTTGTTGCCACCCCGTATCACCAGTAAATGCCGGTAGGAGACGCCCGCATAAAACGTAACGCGCTCATCACCCAATGCTTCTTGCAGATACGCTATCAGTTCGTGCGCTTCTTCCGTAGTAATGTGGCCGGCAGAATGATTTTTGATACGCTCGTCTTCGATACAGATCAGATTACAACGCATGGCCATATCGCCGGGACGAAGCTCGACGCCCATACTGGCCGCTTCCAATACGCCGCGCCCCTCGTAGACTTTGGTCAGATCATAGCCCAATACGGAAAGATTGGCTACCTCGCTGCCCGGATGAAAGCCATCGGGTACCGTATGCAACGTCCCGCTTCGACCTTCGCGCGCCAATAAATCCATGTAGGGAGTATGTGCATACTGCAACGGCGTACGATCTTCCAATTGCGTCAGCGGCCGGTCGGCCATGCCATCTCCTAATATGATAAGGTGCTTCATATACGTTTTTATCTGATATACTTAGATTTCAAAAGCCCGACTTTCACAAGCCGGGCTTTGCTTTCATTTTATATTATGAGTTTTAAAAACAATCACTTCTGTTGTTTGTTGTAGCGAGCGTTTAGCCCGTCTATCACTTCCTTTGTGATATTGTAAGCTTCGTTGGCGTATAAAACATTATCGAAGCCGGATTTCGTCAGGATATAGTCGTATTTTTTCTCCTTGTTGTAGTCGCGCAAGAAAGAATAGATAGAATCGCGAATAATCAGGCCGTTTTTCTGATCCTCGTTATTCCATTCCGTTTGCAGCCGGTTAGATAATTCCTGCAAGTCGGAATCTTTCTTTTGCAGACGCGTTTGTTCCGACTCGGCACGCTCGCGTGTCAAAAAAGCGTTGTTCTGTAATTTTCGTTGGAAGTCTTCTACCTCCGCCCGCAACTCATTGGCACGCTGATTCAAGGTGACGCGTATATTCTCTGCCTTTTTCATGCTCAATTCATTCACGTCAGTCCAGAAATAATATCCGGCTATCAACGAATCAAGCTCGACGTAGGCAACTTTCAGCCCCGTATGTCCGGCATCCGAGTGAGCCGACGAGTCTTCGCGCACGATCGGATTGTTAGTCGGGCTTGTACATTGACTAAAAATAAAGAGAGTAACCATAGCGAGAACGCCTTGAATAAGATAAGAGTTTTTCTTCATACTACTTGTTATTAGAATTTTGTTGGATTTACTTTATTATATACCTGTGAAGCTATGTCGTTTGCGCCGCTCGGTCTTGTGATTGCACGCACGTGATACCGCGATCACGGAGTGCCTTGCTACCACTGATATGCGTATTCGGAAACTTCCCGCCCGGCTTCATTACGATGTTTATCGCCAATAAAAGCAGGCAAATAGCAACAATTAACAATGTTAGAACCAATGTAATCAGCATTTTCCTCTATTTTTGCTGCAAATATATGCTTTTGTAGTGATTGCAACTTTTTTTTATTCTACTTTAACATCCAAA
This sequence comes from Prevotellaceae bacterium, assembly GCA_031262265.1. Classification (GTDB taxonomy): domain Bacteria; phylum Bacteroidota; class Bacteroidia; order Bacteroidales; family Bacteroidaceae; genus JAISIB01. Next base: position 4,610 of record JAISIB010000069.1, on the reverse strand, counting down.
TAAATCGTATTTCACATGGGAACGAACAATTTGATACCCCAAAATGTTTTTCACTTCTTTGAAGAAGTGTCGCGCATACCGCGTCCGTCCAAGAAAGAAGCTCGTATTATCGCGTATTTACAAGCCTTCGGCAAAGCGCATAGTCTGGAAACGCACACGGACAAGGCCGGCAACGTATTAATAAGGAAGCCGGCGACGGCAGGTTGCGAGCACTTGAAAACAGTCGTATTGCAATCGCACGTAGATATGGTCTGCGAAAAAAACAATACTTCCTCACACAACTTTGATACCGACCCCATCGAAATAATCGTGGAGGGGGATTGGATGCGCGCCAACGATACGACGCTCGGAGCCGACAATGGAATCGGCGTCGCCACGCAACTGGCACTTTTAGCCGCTACGGATTTGAAGCACGGAGCCATTGAGTGTCTGTTCACGGTAGACGAGGAAACCGGGCTTACCGGAGCTTTTGCGCTCGAACGCGGATTTATCACCGGAGACATACTGTTGAATCTCGATTCGGAAGACGAAGGGGAATTGTTCATAGGCTGCGCCGGAGGAATGGATTCCGTCGGAGAGTTTGACTATACGTTAGTAGACATACCTACGGGATACTTTTTCTTTCGAGTGGACGTTAGCGGACTGCAAGGCGGACACTCGGGCGCAGATATTCACTTGGGATTAGGAAATGCAAACAAAATTCTGACCCGATTCCTCCGTATGATTGCCACCCAATATGATCTGTATCTATGCGAGATAGACGGTGGAAATTTGCGCAACGCCATTCCGCGCGAAGCCTATGCCGTGTGTGCCGTGCCCTTTGATAACAAGGAAGACGTGCGGGTGAACCTAAATTTATTCGCTGCCGACGTAGCCAATGAATTGGGTAACATCGAACCCGGCCTGCGCATCACGCTCGAATCGGAAGAGACGCATAAAGCCATTGACCGTGACATCACCGCTCGCCTGCTAAGAACGCTATACGCCTTGCCGCACGGCGTTTTCGCCATGAGCCATGACATTCCCGGACTGGTAGAAACATCGACCAATCTGGCGTCTGTCAAGATGAAACCGGATTCCGTCATTCGCATCGAGACAAGTCAACGCAGCTCCATACTCTCCGCACGAGACGATATGGCAAACACCGTACGAGCCGTATTTGAATTGGGCGGAGCGCGTATCTCATTCGGCAGCGGATACCCGGGATGGAAACCAAATCCTCAATCCGAAATATTGCGTATCGCCACAGATTCCTACCGGCGGTTGTTCGGCGTAGAGCCGCAAGTGAAAGCCATTCATGCCGGTTTGGAATGCGGACTGTTCCTCGACAAATATCCCCATTTGGATATGATTTCGTTCGGACCTACCTTGCGCGGTGTACATTCGCCCGATGAGCGTATGCAAATATCGACGGTAGACAAATTCTGGCGGCACTTGTTGGACATACTTGCACACATACCTGCCGTTCGGTGAGAGTTGGTTTGATAATCGCGTTCGTCGTCTTATTTTCTTGCTTTGATATGGCGACGAGCCGCTTTGATAATCCGATAACAAAGCCGCAAAATGACACACTGTCCTTTCGTGTGATGTTCTACAACGCAGAGAATCTGTTCGACACGAAAGATAATCCGCTGACCGACGACGATGAGTTTCTGCCCGAAGCGATTCGTCGTTGGAACAACGGACGTTATCGCCGTAAGTTATCCGATTTATCTCGCGTCATCGTAGCCGTCGGCAACGGAGAAATACCAGCGTTGGTCGGACTGTGTGAGATAGAGAACGATAGCGTATTGTTCGATCTCACGAGCCGCTCTCCGCTGCGCGCGCTGAACTATCGGTATGTCCTTACACAGTCGAATGATCCGCGCGGAATCAACGTCGGTCTGCTTTATCAACGCGATCGATTTCAATTGATCGGTTCGCAAAGCGTACAAATCCCTTTTCGGGACGGCCGACAAAGCCGCGACTTGCTACATGTCACCGGCAGACTGCTATGTGGCGATACGCTGGACGTCATTATCGCCCACTTCCCCAGCCGATCCGGCGGACGTAGAGAAAGCGAAAGCGCACGTATGGACGCCGCACACTGCATGCGCCGACTATCCGACAGTCTGACGAGTTGCCGCCGCACGCCGCTGCTATTAATAATGGGAGATTTGAACGATTACCCTACCGATAAATCCATTCGGCGCACGCTCGCGACGAAAACTCCGAACGGAAAACCGCCGGAAGCCGCTTGCTTGTATCATTTGTTGGCTCGGAAAGCCAAACGACGAAGCTACGGATCATACAAACATCAGGGAGTTTGGGGATTGCTCGACCACCTGATCGTATCCGGCAACCTGATCGATTCGACATCCCGCTTTTATACCTCCGAGTCACAGGCCGACGTCGTACGCACGCTCCCGTTTCTGCTCACCGAAGACAATACCTACGGAGGTTTGCGACCGTTTCGCACGTATTACGGTATGAAGTATGAAGGCGGATACAGCGATCATTTGCCGATAACCGCCGTCTTTCGCGAGATAATAGCGGATTAAAAGATTCCGCCTTAGCGTCTTATACCGCCTTAAAGCTCATATCCAATCCTTTCACCGAATGCGTCAACGCACCTACCGAGATATAATTCACACCCGTCTCGGCATAATCACGAATCGTATCGAACGTGATACCGCCCGATGATTCGAGCTTGTAACGCCCGTCGACGATTTGCACCGCCTTGCGCGTATTTTCCACCGTGAAGTTATCCAGCATAATCATGTCCACGCCGCCTACGGTAAGTACCTGATCCAATTCGTCGAAGTTACGCACTTCTATCTCTATCTTCAAGGCTTTTCCTTTTTCCCTCAGATACCGCTGTGCGCCGGTAATAGCCTTCTCGATGCCTCCGGCAAAGTCTACATGATTATCTTTGAGCAAAATCATATCAAACAGGCCGATACGATGATTGGTGCCGCCGCCGATTTTCACCGCCTGCTTTTCCAATAGGCGCATGCCGGGAGTTGTCTTGCGCGTGTCCAACACTTGTGCATGAGTTCCCTCCAATCTTTTCACATAACGGCGCGTCGTCGTCGCGATACCGCTCATTCGCTGCATCACGTTCAACATCAGTCGTTCCGTCTGCAACAAAGAGCGCACCTTGCCCGATACTATCATCGCCACGTCGCCCGGTTTCACCTCCGCGCCGTCGCCTATCAATACTTCCACTTGTAGTGTCGGATCAAAGCGGTGGAATATTTCTTTCGCCACCTCAATGCCTGCCAATATACCGCTTTCTTTTATCAAAAGCTTGGATTTTCCCATCGCATCGGCAGGAATACTTGACAACGTGGTATGGTCTCCGTCACCAATATCTTCGGCGAAAGCCAAGTCGATCAGTTTATCAATCAATTCATTCATAATGCTATTATTTTCCGCAAAGGTACGCTTTTCGTTCAATATGGCAATAGCTCCACAAGCCGCCGAGTGGTGCGCATAACTTACCTTGTTATTTTCATAAGCCCGTATCTAATTTCACTATCAAAGTCGCTTTTTGTGCGCACAACGTTCAAAAATTTGCGCAACTCATTTATTTGCCGTACTTTTGCGCGATTTTATAGGTAATATAATGTCTTACAGAATTAAAGTAGTATTAACAATTTATGGAAGAACAAAAGAACGTTGCTCCGATCGATAACTTCGATTGGGATGCGTATGAAAAAGGAGACGCTTTCGATGCGAACTTGCGTCAAAGCCTTGAACACGCGTTTGATGGTACGCTGAACAAAGTAAACGACCGTGAAGTAGTAGACGGAACCGTTATTTCTATCAACAAACGTGAGGTAGTTGTGAACATCGGCTTTAAGTCCGATGGTATTATCCCACTGAACGAATTTCGCTACAACCCCGACTTGAAAGTCGGAGACACCGTAGAAGTGTACATTGAAAACCAAGAAGACAAAAAAGGTCAGTTGGTATTGTCACACCGCAAAGCCCGCTTGGCACGCTCGTGGGATCGCGTCAACGAAGCGATGGAACGTGAAGAAATTATTAAGGGTTATATCAAGTGCCGCACAAAGGGTGGTATGATTGTCGACGTGTTCGGTATCGAAGCATTCTTGCCGGGTTCGCAAATTGACGTGAAACCGATTCGCGATTACGACGTCTTCGTCGGAAAAACCATGGAATTCAAGGTAGTGAAGATTAACCAAGAATTTAAGAACGTCGTAGTTTCTCACAAGGCACTTATCGAAGCCGAGTTGGAACAACAGAAAAAAGAAATTATCAGTAAGCTGGAAAAAGGACAAGTATTGGAAGGCACCGTTAAGAACATTACTTCGTACGGAGTCTTTATTGATCTTGGCGGCGTAGACGGCTTAATACATATTACCGACCTCTCATGGGGACGCGTTAGCGATCCGCACGAGGTAGTCGAGCTGGATCAGAAGCTGAATGTCGTTATTCTCGACTTCGACGACGAGAAGAAACGAATCGCACTTGGTCTGAAACAATTGACGCCGCACCCGTGGGATGCGCTCAGCGCAGATCTGAAAGTGGGCGACCACGTAAAAGGAAAAGTCGTCGTCATGGCCGACTATGGCGCCTTCGTAGAAATCGCGCCGGGCGTAGAA
>JAISIB010000068.1 GCA_031262265.1 Prevotellaceae bacterium | reverse complement strand
TTGAAATGTAAAAATAGGTTTTAAGCTTCTATATTAGTCTGAATCTTTTCTCGTGGGAACTTTTGGTGTTCTTTCATAGTGGGAGATTAGTATCATTGGAATCCATTTTTCATTCTTTTTTATGCAGTCTCCCCGGCACACCAAAGCGTATGTGCGTAAAATATCTCCCTCGCAAAATTTATTTTCGAGGTTTCCAAATCAATTTTACAGGTTTGATATTCAGCGAAGTAACCTTGTGCTGATCAGTGCGAGTGCTTCATTTTCGGCTTGCTCCATACGGGCGCGTTCGGCCGTCGTTTTATCTTTCAATCCGCACAGATGAAGAATACCGTGGATGAGGACGCGGTGCAATTCTTGCCGTATGTTCGTACCAAATGCAGCGGCATTGCTTCGTACAGTATCAAGGCTAATGAATATATCACCCGAGAGACGGTTGCTTTCGGAGTAGTCGAACGTGATAATGTCCGTATAATAATCATGCTGCAAATAGTGTTGATTGATTTCGAGTATTTTCTCGTCCGAGCAGAAAATATAGGCGATTTCATCGATGGCTTTGCCGTATTCTTTGGCTACGGACTTGATCCATTCGCTTGTGTCTTTGCGCCGAATATCGGGCATGCGTACACCGTCTGTCTGGTAGGAAATGGGCATATCTTTAATAGAAAAAAACGTAACTGAACACAATCGCAGCAACAATACCGGCCAAATCGGCCAGAAGACCGCAAGTAACCGCATTGCGCGTTTTGCTGATGCCTACACTGCCGAAGTAAACCGCCAATATATAGAAGGTTGTGTCAGATGCTCCGCGTACGACCGAAGCAGTACGGCCGACGAACGAATCGGCACCGTATTGCGACATAGCATCTATCATCAAACCGTTCGCCCCACTGCCGCTCAGCGATTTCATCAACCCCGTCGGCAATGCGCCCGCAAAGTCGGTATTCATACCGAACCATCCGAAGAATCCGGCGATTCCATCGACTAAATAATCCATGGCGCCCGACACGCGAAAGACGGCGATACTGACCAGAAAGGCCACTAAATAAGGAATGATGCGCACCGCTGTTTTAAATCCGTCTTTGGCTCCTTCTACGAAGGCATCGAATACGTTTACTCGCTTACGAACTCCGCTTAATATGAAAGCAATCATTACGCCGAACAATAGAATGTTGGCAATCAAGGTAGAGTAGATATTTACTTTCTCTTGTGGAAAAGCTACGAACAAATAGATAATTCCTGCGATGAAAAGGCTTAATCCGAACAGAAAGAAGACAAGTCCGCGACTCCACAGGCGAATGTGCTGCACGATGCTGACTACCAGCACGCCGACCAGCGTCGAAGTGAGCGTACTGAGCAGTATGGGAATAAAAACGTCCGTTGGTTGAGCCGCTCCCATTTGTGCGCGGTAAACCATAATAGTAATTGGAATCAGCATCAGCCCCGACGTGTTGATGACCAAAAACATAATCATTGGATTCGAGGCGGTGTCTTTTTTCGGATTCAATGCTTGCAGTTCATCCATGGCTTTTAGTCCGAGCGGCGTGGCGGCATTGTCAAGCCCCAGCATGTTGGCGGCCATATTCATAAACATGGATCCCATGACGGGGTGTCCTTTGGGAATATCCGGAAAGAGTTTGCAGAGCAGCGGGCTTAGTGCGCGTGCGATAGACTGTATCAGCCCACTCCGCTCGCCTATTTTCAGAATACCTAACCAAAGCGAAAGAATACCGGTCAAGCCCAACGAAAGCTCGAATGCCGTTTTCGACGAATCAAAAGTAGCGTTGACCAATTCGGTGAATACGCCCGTATCACCTTCAAATAGCAGCCGTATGCAAGCCACTATGAAAGCGATTATAAAGAAGCCGACCCAGATGTAATTAAGCACCATCTGCTGATTTTTTGAATAATAGGCACAAAAGTAAACCTTTCCTTTCAGAATAAGACCGTAAAAAGGGAGAAAAAGTAAAAAGTTGCTCGAAAGAGCGGATTCCTTCGCTCATTTTCCTCGTAAGTTATTCGAACGAGCGCATTTGTTGTTGGCATAACTTACGAGGATAATTTTGTATCAAAGCGGCTCATAGAATGGTCGCGCTTTGATATTTCCATCGCAGGCATGTTATTTGCATTTTATTGCGTACTTTTGTGCTCGTAAATAAAGACGCATGTGGATATTACTTGCTATATTGGCAGCAGGTGCGCTGATAGCCCTATCTATCGGGTATGGTCGCGAACGCTTGCTGCGCAAAAGAATCCGTAGCGGGGAATTGCAGCAGATGCCGGACGTAGTGCTGCCTACCGATAACGAATGTTGCGGACAGCACGAGGTATGTGAGAAAGACAGCTTGTTGGCTGCCGTCAGTCGGAAAGTAGAATATTACGACGACGAAGAACTGGATCGCTACATCGGTACGTTGCCGGCTCAATATACGGGCGAGCAAATCGAAGAGTTTCGCGATGTGCTGTACACGATGCAAGAGGTTGACGTAGCAGGTTGGGTGCGGAGCTTACAATTGAGGGGTATTTGTCTGCCGGATGCGCTGAAAGACGAGGTATTTCTGGTCTTGGGCGAGCGTCGACAAGGCGTCGTTCGGAAATAGAAGCACGAAATTTGATGGAACTACTGCAATATACGTTTTTTCAACACGCCTTGTGGGGCAGCCTGCTGGCGAGTATCGTTTGCGGATTCATCGGCACGTATATCGTTACGCGGCGGCTGGTGTTTATCAGCGGCGGCATTACGCACGCTTCGTTCGGCGGCATCGGCATCGGTATGTACACGGGCGTTTCGCCTGTGTTGTCGGCGGCGGCTTTTGCGGTCTTGTCGGCGTTCGGCATCCGGTGGATGGAGCGTCGTCAGTATACGCGCGAAGATTCGGCGATCGCGCTGATTTGGACGTTCGGTATGGCCGTGGGCGTTATATTTAGTTTTCTTTCGCCTGGTTATGCTCCCGATTTGGCACTATTCTTGTTTGGCAACGTACTTACCATTACGCAGTTCGACCTGTGGATATTGGCCGTTCTGTGCGTGTTGGTGGCCGGATTCTTCCTGTTGTTTTTGAATCCGATAGTGGCGATCGCCTTCGACCGTGAGTTTGCCCGTTCGCAAGGGCTTCCGGTGTCTGTGTTCGAGTATGTGTTGATGCTGTTCATCGCGCTCACCATCGTAGCCTGCCTACGTTTGATCGGTATCGTGTTGGTGCTTTCGTTGCTGACCGTCCCGCAGATGACGGCCAACCTGTTTACGTATCGATTTAAGTCGATTATTCTCCTTTCCATCGCTATCGGCTGCGTCAGCTGCTTGGGCGGATTGCTATTCTCGTACTATCTGAACATCCCTTCGGGGGCTACGATTATATTTGTGTCCATTCTGATCTACGCACTCTGTCGGATGGCGGTATCACTTATTCGAAAGAAAAATGACTATACACATTGATTCATTAGCCGGTATTCACGAGGCGGCGCGTACGTTCGCGGCGCAAATAGGCGAGGCTACGGTGTTTGCATTCTACGGAAAAATGGGCGTAGGAAAGACAACGCTCATAAAAGCCGTATGTGAAGAGCTTGGAGTCGACGATGTAATTACTTCTCCGACGTTTTCTATTGTCAACGAATACCGTTCCGATTCCGGCGAACTAATTTATCATTTCGATTTCTACCGGATTAAGAAGCTGGAAGAAGTGTATGATATGGGCTACGAAGATTATTTTTATAGCGGCGCACTCTGTTTTATCGAGTGGCCGGAATTGATTGAAACGTTGCTACCCGAAGATGCCGTTATCGTCCGTTTGGAAGAGGACGAACTCGGTCGGCGCACGATCACCCTGCCTACCGTATGCCCATGATCTACCACACTATTTTACATATTCTCTTTGCCGTGGCAGGTTTGCTTGCTTTGTTGGCGGCTATCCTCGATTGGAATTGGTTTTTCCGTGTCGTTAAGACTCATCAGCTTATGCGGCGATTCAGTCGACGCGGTAGCCGCTGGTATTATGGCCTAATGGGAGTGGTATTAATTACGATGGCCGTTTTGTTTCAAATACGCTTAATGATTATATATGACTGACAAAGAACAAAAACTGATTTTCTTATCCAACGATGACGGTTACACCTCGCCGGGACTACGGGTGCTCATTGATGCACTTCGCCCGTTGGGTAATATAGTAGCGGTGGCTCCGGACGCACCGCGCTCGGGTTACGGATGCGCAATCTCTGCCAATACGCCCGTACACTATCGGTTGGTATCCGAAGAGCCGGGGGTGACCATATACGCCTGCACCGGTACGCCGATGGACTGTATTAAGCTGGCGAGGCACACGATTCTTCGGAGAGAACCCGATCTGGTGGTCGCAGGTATCAATCATGGAGACAATTCCGGCGTCAATGTTCATTATTCCGGCACGATGGGTATCGTGATCGAGGGTTGTCTCAACCGTATCCCGTCCATTGGTTTTTCCTATTGCAGTCATCGTTCGGATATCGACTTTACGCCTTGTATTTCTTATATCAGTCGTATCAGCCGCATGGTGTTGGAGGACGGTTTGCCCGTTCATACTTGTCTCAACGTCAATTTTCCCGATGCGCCGGCCTTTCGGGGAATAAAAATCTGCCGTCAAGCGATGGGCGCGTGGGTGAATGAGTGGGAGCGTTGCCCACGCGAGCGCGACCCGAATTACTTCTGGTTGGCCGGAGAGTTTCGCCCGTATGAACCGGACAATGTCGAAACCGACTATCATGCGTTGAAAAATAATTTTGTAGCGGTCACGCCCACCACGGTGGACGTTACTGCGGTCAATTTTCTCCGAGATCTTCAAAGCAGAATAGGCTAAAATGAAATATTATCTGATAGCGGGCGAAGCATCGGGTGACCTGCATGCATCTCATCTGATGGAAGCGATCAAACGACAAGACCAATCGGCGTCGTTTCGTTTCTATGGCGGAGATCTAATGGCGGCCGTCGGCGGAACGTGCGTCAAACACTATCGGGAGTTGGCCTACATGGGATTTGTGCCGGTCTTGTTGCACTTGCCTACTATTCTGAAAAACCTTAGTCGGTGTCAACGAGATATTTTAGACTGGCAACCCGACCGTATCATATTGGTAGATTATCCCGGGTTTAATCTAAAAGTGGCGAAGTACGTGCATCGACATACGTCCATCCCTATTATTTATTACATCTCTCCGAAGATATGGGCGTGGAAAGAATATCGCATCAAAGCCATCAAGCGTGATATTGACCGGATGCTTTCAATTCTTCCGTTTGAACCGGCGTTTTACCGCAAGCACGGTTATTCCGTTCATTACGTAGGCAATCCGACGTTGGACGAAGTTCGGCAGTATCAAAAAGAGCATACTTCGGATCGCTTTCAAACGTTTGTATCCGACAATGCCGGCTTGCATCCGACCAAACCTCTTATCGCTCTGTTGGCCGGTAGCCGTAAACAGGAAATTAAAGACAATCTTCCTGACATGTTGAAGGCTATTTTGCCCTTTTTATCGGAGTATCAGGCAGTCATCGCAGGTGCTCCGGGTATTTCTCCGGCTTATTATGAACGTTTCGCGGGAGGAGTGCCGGTTATCTTCGGACAAACCTATCGTTTACTAAGCCATGCTTCGGCCGCTCTGGTCACATCGGGTACGGCGACGCTGGAAACGGCACTTTTCGGAGTGCCGCAAGTGGTCTGTTACCATACGCCGATCGGAAAAGTCATTGCGTGGTTGCGACGACATATATTGAAAACGGATTATATTTCGTTGGTCAATCTGATAGCCGACCGCGAAGTGGTCAGAGAATTGGTGGCGGATACGATGACCGTACTCAATATGCACGATGAAATGGCGCGTTTGCTCACCGATTCGGCCTATCGCGCCGAGATGCAGCAAGGTTATCAAGCGGTGGAAGCTCTGTTGGGAACGACCGGAGCAGCTTGCCGTGCCGCCGCCTACATCATCTCGTAAGTCAATCCTAAGCGGCTTTCATAACATACTTTGAAAATAAATTATCAAAGCCGCTCGTTGCAATAACAAAGCCGGAAAATCCACTAAGATACGGGCATATTTTCAGAAGTCGTTTTCCCGTTGTTGCGACGGGCTTCTCGCCTATTCGTTTTTTATCGTATCTTTGCACCGAGTTATATAAAATCATAAGATAATGACAATGAATCAATCCTACAAAGTAGCGGATATTACGTTGGCCGCTTTTGGGCGCAAGGAAATAGAGATTGCCGAAAAGGAAATGCCGGGCTTGATGGCTCTGCGTGAGAAATATCACGAGTCGCAACCGTTGAAAGGTGCGCGTATTATGGGTTCTTTGCACATGACGGTACAAACGGCCGTTCTCATAGAGACGCTCGTAGCATTAGGTGCGCAGGTGCGTTGGTGTTCTTGCAACATTTATTCCACGCAAGACCATGCTGCTGCCGCGATTGCGGCCGCCGGTGTACCGGTCTTTGCTTGGAAGGGCGAGACGCTCGATGAATATTGGTGGTGCACCTTGCAAGCGTTGACTTTTGAAGGCGGACAAGGTCCTACCGTTATAGTGGACGATGGCGGAGACGCCACGATGATGATACATGTGGGCTACGAAGCCGAAAACGACCCTTCCGTATTGGAACAACAAGCGACCGCCGAAGACGAAACGGCACTTTATAAAACACTAAAACAGGCACTCGCCGAAAATAGCGGCCATTGGCATCGCATAGCATCCGAGATTCGAGGAGTATCCGAGGAGACAACGACCGGCGTGCACCGTTTATATCGGATGCAGGAAGAAGGAAAGTTGCTGTTTCCGGCTTACAACGTGAACGATTCGGTTACGAAATCCAAATTTGATAACTTGTACGGTTGCCGAGAATCGTTGGCCGATGGAATAAAGAGGGCGACTGACGTCATGATCGCGGGTAAAGTGGTCGTCGTTTGCGGTTATGGTGACGTGGGCAAAGGTTGTGCGCATTCGATGCGTTCTTATGGTGCACGCGTGCTGGTGACTGAAATTGATCCGATATGTGCCTTGCAAGCAGCAATGGAAGGCTTCGAAGTAGTAGCTATGGACGACGTATGCGCAGAAGGGGACATCTTCGTAACTTGTACGGGCAATATTGATATAATACGGATTGATCACATCAAGAGAATGAAAGATCTGGCCATTATCTGCAACATCGGTCATTTCGACAACGAGATTCAGGTAGAAGCCTTGAAGCAATATCCGGACATTCGCCTTGAAAATATAAAGCCGCAGGTGGATAGATACTTTTTCCCCGACGGTCATTCCGTCATCCTGCTGGCCGACGGACGGTTGGTCAATCTCGGTTGTGCGACCGGACATCCTTCGTTCGTGATGAGCAATTCGTTTACCAACCAGACGCTGGCGCAGATAGAACTCTATACCCGTCCGCACGAGGTCGGCGTTTATCGTTTGCCGAAGCATCTGGATGAAGAAGTTGCCCGCTTGCATCTGTCGAAAATCGGTGCGAAGTTGACGCAGCTGACGCCTGCTCAGGCCGATTACATCGGCGTGAAAGTAGAGGGGCCTTATAAAGCCGAGCATTACAGATATTAAACCTAACACTGCCTCCATGAAAAAGATTTTACCAGACTGTCTCGTTATCCTGTTGTTCGCGGTAATAGCTACGGCTTACTTTTTTCCGGCCGTACAAGAGGGGCGAATCTTATTTCAACACGATACGGCTGCCGGAGCCGGCGCGGGTCAAGAGATAAAAGCGTATTATGAGCAAACGGGAGAGCGTAGTCGTTGGACGGACGCCTTGTTTGGCGGAATGCCTACCTACCAGATAAGTCCGAGCTACGACACTGATGGTCCGTTGCGGTTCGTAGAGAAACTATATCACCTGTTTCTCCCGAATTATATATGGTATGCGTTTATCATGATGCTCGGTTTTTATATTTTGCTACGAGCTTTTGGTATTTCGGTCTGCTTGTCTGCGATCGGAGGCATATTGTGGTGTTTCTCGTCTTACTTCTCGATACTCATAGCTGCGGGACATCTTTGGAAATATATCACGCTGGCATACATACCCCCTACGATTGCGGGCATAGTATGGGCGTATCGAGGTAGATGGTGGGGAGCGTTGGTCGCAACCGTGTTCTTTGCCCTGCAAATATTGTCCAATCATTTGCAGATGACGTACTATTTTCTGTTTGTTATTCTGTTTCTGGTGATAGCTTTCGGCGTGGATGCCTATTACAAAGGGCAAATGACAAAGTTCTGGCGGGCAACCGGTATTTTGTTGGTGGCTGCGTGGATCGGCGTGGCTATGAATTTGCCGAATCTATACCACACGTATACATATAGTAGGCACACGATGCGCGGAGATAACGAGTTAACGTCGGGTCGTACTTCCGTGTCCGAAGATGGTTTGGAGAAAACATATATTACGCAGTGGAGTTATGGAATAGGCGAGACGGTTTCGCTCTTAATACCGAACGTAAAGGGAGGAGCGTCGGTTCCTTTGTCTGCCAATAAGGACGCGATGAAGAAAGCCGACCCGCGTTACGTGAGTATTTACGGACAGCTGGGACAATATTTCGGTGAACAACCCGGTACGTCAGGTCCTGTGTATGTCGGCGCGTTTGTTCTGCTATTATTTATCTTTGGCGCATTTATTGTGAAAGGTGCGATTAAATGGGCACTTTTAGGGGCTACTTTATTGAGTATTCTGCTTTCGTGGGGACACAACTTTATGCCGCTGACAGACCTGTTTATCGATTACGTGCCCATGTATAATAAGTTCCGTGCCGTATCTTCTATTCTTGTCATAGCCGAATTCACCATTCCGCTACTCGCTATTTTGGCGTTGAAAGAAATCTTAGTTCATCCGGCCGTATTGAAAGAGAAAAAAGCCCT
>JAISIB010000103.1 GCA_031262265.1 Prevotellaceae bacterium | reverse complement strand
ATCATCACCTACCGACTCGGATTGTTCTTTGATAGACTCTACCACTTTGGCCACAGCCTTGTCAATACCACGTTTCAGGTCCATCGGGTTTGCTCCCGCCGTCACGTTCTTCAAGCCTTCGGAAATGATAGCTTGCGCCAACACCGTAGCAGTAGTCGTACCGTCGCCGGCATCATCGCCTGTCTTCGAAGCAACTTCTTTAACCATCTGCGCACCGGCATTCTTATACGGATCAGCCAGTTCCACTTCTTTGGCAACCGTTACGCCGTCTTTCGTTACTTGCGGCGCGCCGAATTTCTTTTCAATAATTACATTGCGACCTTTCGGGCCAAGCGTCACCTTTACTGCATTTGCCAATTCGTCAATACCCTTTTTCAATTGATCGCGGGCATCCATACCGAATAGTATCTCTTTTGCCATAGTAAATTCTCCTTTAATAATTTAGTTTATTGTCATCCTTATGATATAATACCCATAATGTCACTCTGTCGCATCATCAGGTATTTCTCTCCGTCTACTTCGATTTCTGTTCCGGCGTATTTTCCGTACAATACGGTATCGCCCGCTTTCACTTCCATCGTTTCGTCTTTGGTTCCTTTACCTACAGCTTTCACTTCGCCTTTCAGGGGTTTTTCTTTGGCTGTATCGGGGATAATAATTCCTCCGATCGTTTTTTCTTCAGCAGGTGCAGGAAGTATAAGCACTCTGTCGCCTAATGGTTTAATGTTCATAATGCATTACTTTTAATAAGTTATTATTTAAATGTTTACGTGTAATCTTACGTTTTCCGCTTTGCGAAAAGTGTGCCAATTCGTAAAATATGCCAATTACTTCAAATATCGTGCCACTTTGTCGGTGCGAAAATTAAATTCTACCCTTTTGATGCTTTCTTTGCAAATAAGTTATCAACTCTTCCTTATGCATCGTTTTGCGTTTACCGGTCGGCCAATGATAGAGCGTCATTTTCCATTCTCTCTTCAACCGATATTTCGGATCCGGCATACCCTTTCTGTCTATATATACTATGTAGGGAATACCTTTCGCTTTGGCATAATTCAACTGCTGATTCTGTTTCTTTGAATTACCGGCAACATCGGGATACATTTCCACCGAGATACCATAACTACGGAGCTTCGTTAAAAGTAAACTGCAGTAGATACCATCCTCTTTGTCGTAATTTAAGAACAGGACACGCGTACCGAAGGCGAGTTCGGAGGGATATAAATCCAATTGATTCAGTACGTCGAAAATACGGTCGGCACCAAACGAAATACCTACGCCCGACACGTTCGGCATACCGAATATGCCTGTCAGGTTGTCGTACCTGCCGCCGCCGGTGATGCTACCTATTTCTACGTCCAACGCCTTGACTTCAATAATCGTACCGGTATAATAATTCAAGCCGCGCGCCAACGTTAAATCAACCTCTGCGTCCTCTAATTGATAGTACCCCAACAACTCGTGCAGTTCATCTATTCCGGCCAATCCTATGGATGAAGATTTCAGCGTCGTCCTTAGCGTCCGCATTTTTTGGGCATTGCTGCCTGACAGGTTAATAATCGGTTGCAACTTCTCAATGGCTTCCGGCGACACGCCTTTATCTGCCAATTCTTGGTTAACGCCGTCCAATCCTATCTTATCCAATTTGTCGATTGCGACGGTAATGTCAATGATTCTTGCGGCTTCGCCAATATATTCCGCTATGCCGGAAAGTATCTTCCGATTGTTAATCTTGATGCAAACTCGGATGCCAAACCGCTTAAACACTTCGTGAATAATACGCATCAGTTCGGCTTCATTCATTAACGAAGTACTACCGATTACATCTGCGTCACACTGATAAAACTCTCGGTAACGTCCCTTCTGCGGACGGTCGGCACGCCATACCGGCTGTATCTGAAAACGTTTGAACGGGAATACTATTTCATCGCGGTGGGTCACCACGTAACGAGCGAAAGGCACCGTCAAATCATAGCGCAAACCTTTCTCGCAGAACTTGCTTGCCAATTTAGCCGCATCACGACTTAACAATTCTTCGTCCGTAAGGCCTTTGAAGTAATCGCCCGAGTTCTGAACCTTAAAAAGGAGCTTATCACCTTCCTCGCCGTACTTACCCATCAACGTAGACAACATCTCCATGGCAGGCGTCTCGATTTGTTGGAAACCGAAAAGACAAAACACATCGCGAATTGTCTGAAAAATATAATTACGCTTCGCCATTTCTACAGGCGAGAAGTCTCGTGTCCCTTTCGGAGGAAGAGGTTTTGCGGCCATAAAACAGTTATTCTTTAATTGAGCCGCAAAGGTAGGAAAATATATCGAAGTATCTTAATTCGTAAAGCTGGTATAGCTGACGTCTACGCTGAGTTTCGTGTCTCCTCCCTTCAATTTGACATATTTCGGAGCCAAATCATTCTCTATCCGAAGGATATTCCCGTTCGTATCCATACTGACAACGATAGGTACGAGCAACATCTTGTCCCATTCCGTTTCTGCTTTCCATTGGGCTTCATCCCATAGCGTACCGGCTTTCTCGGCGGCCTTACGAGCTTCTTCTTTCTCGCGAATACAATAGGAGATCAGGCGCGATAGATTATTAAACACATATTGATTGGTCGCCGTCGCATTCTGGGTAGCATAGAAAGAGGTAATATTGTCACATATCAAATTATTCTCGAAAAACTTATCGACATCTTTCTTTCGTACTAATAATAGATTAGAAGGCGCAGACATTCCATACGTCGTCGTAGAAACGGTGGGCTTGGCATAGTTATTCACGGCAAAACGAACCGCATTGAGCGTATCGCTAGCCAATTCGTCCGCAATTTCCTGAATGGGTAGCGTCACTTCGGTAAAAATGCCGGCCGGTGACTTTACGTATGTCCACTGAGTCTCCGCCACCTTATCTTGCAACTTATTCGAGTTGGTAAAACGATTGGCCTGAATCACCTCTTTGGTAGAGACAAACGAACGCGAGCGATATTCAACGGAATCGTTCCCGTTGACGTCTTCCAATATATTATTCAAGCTATCCAAGGCAAAACACGGCACGACGACATTCAACAATACCTGATTGACGTAGATTACCGTACCGTCACCCGCATCGCACTTCAAGTACAAGCCTTTGAAAACGTTGTCAATGAAAGCATCCGCATCATCAAAATACTCCGGATGTTCGCGATTGGCTTTGTAAATACGATCTCCGATTTCTTTCGGTAAGGGCATGCGCACATACGGCACATAACCGCTCGCCCAACGAACGCTGGTAGGAAAAGAAAGATCCACCGCGCTATATGCTTTCCCGCCCAAGAAACCGGATTGCGAATCGTAATAGTCTTCGGGGACGATATTCGTATAATGATTCTTATCCAACACCTTATCCAATTCGTACGCGCTCAAATGACAAGCATTCAGCGAATCACCGAAGAAGCCGTTGTAATAGATAATAAGCTCTGCCATGTGCACGCTGTCGGCAGCCATCAAACCGGTTTTCGTCTCTCGGTCATAAAGCGCGGGAAAGCGCAGATCGTCTATGCAGTTGAGTTGCGTCAGGAAACCGGACTCGAAATAACCGAAGTCCGGATCGGTATATTTACCGATGTAACCGGTACTTGTCTTGGCAAAAACAGGCCCTGCCATGACCGAACGAGTAGCTACATCAAAACTTTTAGAATCAACAAACAAGCCATCTTCATCGGGCATCATATCCCAGCCCAAGGCACCCGTATTGTCGGAACACCCGCAAAGATTCACTCCTAGAACGAGTGCAATCCAAAGAAACTTTGTTTTCATCTTACTAACGTATCGAATGTTATTATTGAGGCGTATTATTCGTTTGTTCCCACACTTCGTCATACAAATCGTTGCAGGCTTCGTAATAGTGTTCAAGCCCCGAATATTCGAGCACGGGCTTCCCTATCTGGCGGGCATATTCGAGCAACTCGGGATTGACGTTCGGCGCATTCGCAACTACCCCGTCGACAAAATGCATCACATATTTCACGAGCTTTTCATAGTTGAGTGCCTTATCCGTGATAGGTTTCAAATCTTTCAACGTCACACCTTTGATTTTTAGGAGCATCGCAAAGTTCGCAGGAAAGATACTTTCGAACTCATCATCATAAAGTGAGAGAACTACCTTTTTGCCGCGAAACGACGGCTCATCTTTGTACGCGGTCTTTATATAAAGCGGCGCCAACAAGGACGGCCATCCGTGGCAATGGATAATATCGGGGCACCAACGCAGCTTCTTTACCGTTTCAAGGACGCCGCGCGCATAAAAGATCAGACGCTCGTGATTATCCGAATACTCTTTTCCGTCCGCATCGGTCAGTCGAAGCCGCTGCTGAAAGTAATCGTCGTTATCTATAAAGTAGACTTGCATGCGCGCCGAAGGTACGGAAGCAACTTTTATAATCAGCGGGTGATCCGTGTCGTCTATGATAAGATTCATACCGGATAGGCGAATCACTTCGTGAAGTTGATTTCTGCGCTCATTTATATTTCCCCATTTGGGCATGAAGATGCGAATTTCCCTTCCCCTCTCTTGGGTAGCCTGAGGAAGCTTTTTACCGATCAAAGCCATGTCGTTGTCTTCAACGAACGGCACCACTTCTTGTGCAATAAACAATACTTTGCTTGGTTTTGTCATAATTTACGTGTGAATCACCGCACAAAGATATAAAAAAAATCTCTCTTATATGCAAAATTTATCCGACTACCCCCAAAACAAACACGATAATTAACTTATCTAAATAAGATATTCTATTAACAAACGACCTTATAAACAGAACTTACCGCCATAAAAGAACCGTAACGGAGCTTGTTTTTTCAAGCGGATAACGTGAACTTTAATAATTTCCCGCCATAAGCATCGACGTGGGTTTCCGTCGCTTGATAGGGGAGGAAAGAGATTGTTTCGGTAGCGTCGGACAACAAGTCGCGTGCCTCGATACGTTCGATGGGTGGGATTTGCAGAAAGTCAAAAGCATGAGACGGCAAATTGACGGCGACATTGACGGCGATGCTATCGAAATTGACTACCACGAGTAAGACCTCGTGTTTGTACTTGCGCAAAAAAGCATATTGTTTATGCTCGTTGAATTTCCAGCCCTGCTTATTGACATAGGTAAGGTCGAAAAACTGTCCGTTGCCAATTGTTTTTTCATGCAGACACAGATTTAGGATGCGCACGTATTGTTGTTGCAGCTCGCGCTCGTGCGTATCCAGCAGCGTGCCCTCGAATGTACCCTTATCACGCCACCGCCGAATGGTACTCACGCTCCAATAATCGAAGATACTCGTACGTCCGTCTTGTCCGCTGAATCCTTCTGCATCCATTCCGTGCTCACCGAATTCCTGTCCGAAATAGATAAGCAGCGGATTCGTATTCATGCACGCCGCCGCGATGAGCGCCGGTATGCCGCGCCTACCTTCTCCGGCATAATAATCGGAGGCGAGACGCTGTTCGTCATGGTTCTCCAAGAAATTAACCATGCGCTGCTCCAATCCGTTCAGGCTCTGCCACGCATTGGCGATGCAGGTAGCCGAAGCGTATCCACACGTCACGCTGCGCAACGTATCGTATAAACCGACTTTGTCATACAGGTAATCAAAACGTCCTTGTTCCACGTATGCGTGATAAAGAGACGGATTGTATACTTCGCCGATGAACAACAAGTGCGGATAGAAAGATTTTATTTGCGGAATAACCCATTCCCAAAAGTCAACCGGCACCATTTCTACCATGTCGCAACGAAATCCGTCGATGCCCTTGTCCGCCCAAAACAGCAAAATGTCCCTCATCTTCAACCACGTGTCCGGCAATAACTCGAAATGAGGCGTACGGTCGTGCTCGTAGTCTACGCCGTAGTTCAATTTGACGGTATCATACCAATCCGTCACATGCGGCGAAGCGGTGAAGCAATCGTTGCCGGTAGCTCGCGCGGGATGTTCCGTATAAGGATCAGCGGCCGCAGCCAATAAGTCGAAATGTCCTCGAAACGATTCGTTCGGCAAATAGTAGAAATTGTTGTTCGGATTGAAAGCCACCGCATCGTCGTCATCCGCTCCCAATTGTTTCGTCCTTTCGGGCTGTACGTCAGAATAATATTGGCGCGCCACGTGATTGGG
The DNA here is from genome assembly GCA_031262265.1 of Prevotellaceae bacterium. Classification (GTDB taxonomy): domain Bacteria; phylum Bacteroidota; class Bacteroidia; order Bacteroidales; family Bacteroidaceae; genus JAISIB01. The sequence continues at coordinate 8,762 of JAISIB010000103.1, read as the reverse complement.
TACGAAATCCATAATTACGCCTAAGCCTTGTTGCTTGGTACGGTGCACCAGATGCTCGAATTCCTTCATTCGTTGCGGTACATCGTCGGCCAAATCAGGATCTATATCGTAATAGTCTTTTATTGCATAAGGAGAACCGGCTTTCCCTTTGACGATAGCCGGATGATCGAGTCGAATGCCGTACTCCGCATAACCGGTCTGCGTAGCATGCTCCAACACGCCGGTGTACCAGACATGCGTAATACCCAGTCGTTTGTTAGATTGCAAAGCGCGCACGGTGAAGTCCGATAGTTTGCCGCACCCGTTGACGGAAATATCTCCGTTGGGCGTACACGCCGCATGCGCATTGCCGAACAAACGGGGCAATACTTGATAGATAATGATTTTTCCTCTCACCATAGCATTTCCTCCGTACGTCTCATACGGATACGACAGCTTGGTCGCGCGCGCTCTGATAAGCCGCTTCAATGACGCGAATGACAGACAGTACGTTGATCGCATCGGTTAGCAAACGCTTCCCTTCGCGCAGATGCTCGTAAATATTCTGATAGAACAAACCGTAATTGCCGGCCAAAGTTGGTACGGCACTATCCGTCAATTGTCCGTTTGCATCGCTGATACGAAGTTTACCCCACTGTTCTTCCGGTTCTTCGCCCCAATGCTCCGCGCCGTTGGGCAGAACTCCTGCCTTCAACGCATCCTCTTGCGGGTCGACGCCATGTTTTATGTAGCTTCCTAAGGTACCGTGCAGCACAAAGCGCGGTTCGGGCAACGCTTGTAGATAAGATGATTTCAGGGTGATACTCACATCGGGCACTTCCCTGCACGAGAGCAGTCGTATGATAAAATAATCATCTACGCGGGTACCCGTTCGTTGTCCCGTAACGTCGGCATAAACGGCCTCCGGAATACCGAAGAGTTCAATCGCTTGATCAATCAAGTGCGAACCCAGATTGTAAACCAATCCTCCGCCCCACTCTCCGGTTTCTTTCCACGAGCCGCTACGGATATAATTTCTGTAGCGCGACAGCGTTGACTCGTATTCCACCAAACGTCCCAGCCGTCCGGATTGTATCAATTGTCGCACCGTCAAGAAGTCACCGTCCCAACGCCGGCTTTGATAAACGCTGAGCATACGTCCCTGCACGGCAGCCAAACGAACCAGTTCTTCACCTTCGGCAACGGTTTGCGTAAACGGTTTTTCCACGATGACATGCTTGCCTGCCAATAACGCTTCCCGTGCATACTCGTAGTGAGTACTATCGGGCGTGTTGACTACGACCAGTTCGATAGAGTCATCGTTCAGCAATTCTTCCACGCTACGCGTAATAATCGCTTTCGGATAATGCTCGGCGGAGAGAGCTTTCGTCCGCTCGACGATTCTTACCAACTCAAAATTCGGGTTTGCCGCAATGAACGGAGCATGAAATACGCTTCCCGACATTCCGAATGAGCACAAACCTGTTCGTATAGCATTCATAGAAGTTAATTGGGTATTATCCAAGGAAAACGGAAACAAGCCTCGTCATACAAGGCATAGTCGGCTTTACCGTTGACGGCGAACGTACGCAGGAGCGCAGCATCCGCCAACATTTCTCGTGCCAGAGCAAGCGTGGCACCGGTTTTGACGCGGTCGTCCACCAATAGGACGCGCTTACCCGCATAGTCGAAATCTATCGGCGCCAACAGTTTCGGCCGGTCGTAACGCGGCACTTGATCCTCGGCACGAAAGTTGATCTTCAACAAAAACAACTCCGTCCGTAAACGTTGGTTGAGGATAGCCGCCGGTATGATACCGCCCTCAGCGATTGCTACGATACAGTCAAACTGTTCCCGAAAAGCAATCGTACGAAAACGTGCCAATACCTCTTCAAAAGTTTTCTCGCGCATCGTCTACCACTTAGCCATCACACGCAGCAGTGCGTAGCCGCCGAAGATTTGGAGCAGAATGCCCGGCACGCCGATACGAAAGTCTTGAACGGCCGTCATAAAGCTACCTGTCAATCCCCATTCAACCGCGCAACCGAGTACTTGGTAGCCCAATACCGCCAGCACGACCGCGCCTAACGAAATCCGCTTCGCATAACGGGCTGCCACGGCGGCAGCGATAGCCAACAGACAAGATTTAGCTAATAAGGCCGGCAGCACGGCCGCCGCAGGCATCGCAAACAAGAAATGATTGACCAGCGGAGAAAACAAGGCCGTGAGCACACCTACGAATATACCGTATTTATAAGCGGCTATGAGCGTAAAGAAGTAAATAGGTAGCCACGTCAAGCCGCCGCCGGGAACAAGGTGGCACAACTGCGGGAACAGTACGTTACCAACTACGAACAGAACGGCCAGCAGATAGGTTCTTGCGTGAGAATAGTCCCAAGCATACAATTTTACTGTTGTTTTCATGTCATTTGAGTATCTAATTTATAGGATTTACATACTAACATGCCGCTAAGATACGATGTTTTTTCTTCTCTTGTATCCCCACCGCGCATAAAAAGCCGACGCTCCCTCCGTGAGCGTGCACGAAGAGAGCGTCGGTAACATTTGTTCGATATAAATTCTATGGATTCCGAACGACGCGGAAACCCACGTATTCATTGGAGAAATCGGCAGGATAATTCCATCGCCAAAACGAGGTTGTTTCGCTGTCAAAAGTACCTGCGGAACCTCCGCGTACGACAGCACGATAGCCAGCCTCTTCGGCATCGGCACCCACCGGATCTACGATAGCGTCTTCGGACGTCTCCGCCGTGGGATAAGTGCCGTACCAATCGTCACACCATTCAACGGCATTGCCGAGCATATCATACAGACCGAACGCATTCGGCAACCTTGTCTTGACCGGCTGCGTAATCCTATCGGAATTATCGTTATACCACATATATTCTTCGTCCGGTTCTTCGCCGTAATAATACAACGTACTCGTATTTGCACGACAAGCAAATTCCCACTGCGCTTCCGTAGGTAGACTGATGGCTTGCCCGAGCAGGTCGCTCAACCAATCCACATAGAGTTGCGCGCCGTACCATGTCACATTGACGACCGGACAATCATCTTTCTCCGGAGCAGGCTCCCAAACGCCCAAACCACCCGCCGTATTCAATGCCGAAGCGTTCCAATGAACGCCGTAATCCGATTCATTCAGGGATTCATAAATTAGTATATTATGCTCTTTCTTACCTACTATTCTTATATTTGGTTCTGCCCCGTCTTCCTCGCCGATAATACCTGCCGTATTCAGGAAGTAACAATACATCGCGTTCGTTATTTCCGCTTCCGACATATCGAAATCTTTCGTCAACTTCACATAGTGGATGGGCACACTGTATGCACAACTCTCGTCTCCCATTAGCCAAACGACGCCTTTTGCCGGAATAGACACGAAACGAGGAAGCATGTCCAAGTCTCTATCAATCACGTCGTCTTCCCACGCCGATTCTACCGTCACCGTGACGCTTCCGCCGAGGTCGTCTATATAGCCGGCCGTCAGATTGGTCTGATAGTTGCGTATATACGGAATCGCCGCCGGTATATCGAACGTATTGTTTATCGTCTCGTAGTCAGCGTCCGAATAAAACGTCACCGACATCGTGCTCTGCGTCACAGTCCCTGCCGCATCAGCCGGAGCGAACCAATAATCGAATATAAAGTTCGTCTCTTCTCCGGAGAAGCCGTCCGGTTTGCTCAGCTGCACGGTATCCATGGGTATCTCCGCCACATGAGCGTCCGGGTTCGGAGCAGGTGCCGGCACTATGCTACCCGTTTGTACGTTTAACGAACCGATTTTTGGAGATAACAAACGGAGAGATTTTATTTTCTCCAAGCGCGCTTTCTTTGCCTCCGCCACGATGAGATTGATACGGGCGAACGGGCGAGTCAGCACGATGGATTCATTCAGCGCATCGTTCGTCTTGGTGTACGTAGCCTTGCCGGAGAAAGCATCCAAAACCGACAAATCATCCGTAGGAATGGCTATGCGCGCCACAGCGTTCAGGTCTTGCGTGTCATAGAACTGATCTGCGTAGCAACCGGTCTCCGCATCCGACAGATAAGGCGTTTTCAGGTAGTCTACCCAGAACAGAAAGTCGTATGTGCCTTGCTGTAAATTAAAATCCATCGAAGCGTCGTTCACCTGCTCGATGCGTTGCAGCACTTCCGTACTTCCTGTTTCCCGAATCTCCAACACGTAGCGCAACGCATACCCGTCGGGCACCGTCGGCGGCGTCACGTCCGCACGCGTAGCGAGCGATTCGGCTTGCGGCCGCACGTTGAAACTGACGCGAGTGTCATCGTTCAACATCACGCTGACGGACGACTCTTCCGAGCACGAAGCCAACATCCCCGATAGGACAAGGCTGAGAAAAAGAAGCTGTTTCTTCATTTGAAATAATAGTTAGTTAATGATAGAATACGATGTCGTAAAAATCTACTTATTATATGAACGCAAAAGTAAGGGTTTTGTTTCAAAAAACGCCTGTTTCTTTCTACGAATAAACTACTTTCGTGTTTTATACGACCTATATACGAGTTTACGATGCCATTTAATCTATCGGAGACGACTGCTTTTCAAAATTTATGAGCCGAATATTCCATGAAATCGGCAGTTCCTATTACCTTTGCGGCTTAAAATCACAACAATGACAAAATTCAGTGAAACGATATTCGAGCGCAATGTGATAGAGTTCGTTACCGTAGCGACGGAATACTGCGCCTTTCTCGAAAAGGCCGAAGGGATGCCACGCACCGCTTTCGTGGATACGCTATTGAAGTTGCTGCCGTTGCTCTACCTGAAAGCGGCGATGCTACCCGAAGTAGAGCAGTTGGAAGACGAAGCTCCGGAAACCTACGTGACGGAAGACATTTACGAAGTGCTCCGTATCAGTTTGGCGGACGTACTGGCCGAGACCGACGACTACTTGGACGTATTTCTCGCAGATATGCAATACAGCGACACACCGATTAAGCAAAACATCTCCGAAGGCTTGGCCGACATCTATCAAGACCTGAAAGATTTCACATTCGTCTTTCGGCTGGGACTGAACGAGACGATGAACGATGCACTCTACCTGTGCAAGGAGAATTTCGGCGCGCTGTGGGGACAGAAGTTAGTCAATACGATGCGTGCCCTGCATGAAATCAAGTATGCCAACCGCACATATACCGACGACGTATGATGATCATTCCCGAATCCATTGACAAAATACAACTGACGACGATGCCGCGCGCTTCCTATCAAGGGGAAATATATGTCATCGACAATGAACGTGAAGCCGAAAAGGCCGTCCGGTATCTCTTGCAGCAACCGTTGGTAGGCATCGACAGTGAAACGCGCCCCTCTTTCCAGAAAGGGTGCCAAAACAAGGTCGCATTGCTGCAAGTGGCCACGAATGAATGTTGTTTCCTGTTTCGCCTGAACAAATTGGGCTTCACGCCTTCCATCGTGCGCTTCTTAGAGAGTGCCGCGCCGGCGAAAGTAGGACTTTCCTTGCGCGACGATTTTTTTATGCTTCACAAACGGGAGGACTTCAAACCCGGTAATTGCATCGAGCTGCAAGAGTATGTCAACCGGTTCGGCATCAAAGATCGCAGCCTGCAAAAGATTTATGCGATTTTGTTTCGGGAAAAGATTTCCAAATCGCAACGGCTCACCAACTGGGACTCCTCCTCGCTGACCGAACCGCAAAAACTATATGCGGCTATGGACGCATGGGCGTGCCTGCGTATCTACGTGCTCTTGGAAAATCTGCGACGCACCGGAGAATATGCCATCATACCCGTAGCAAACGAAAACGACAAAAACAATGACAGCCATAAAAGTATATCTCAAAGCAGGGAAGGATGAGTCCTTGCGACGTTTCCACCCGTGGATATTCTCGGGTGCCATTGCCCGTATGACAGGCAAACCCGAAGAGGGAGAAGTGGTAGACGTATATACCTCGACAGACGAATTCATCGCCAAAGGACATTTTCAAATCGGCAGCATCGCCGTGCGCGTCCTGAGTTTTGAACAGGAAGAGATAGACGACGCCTTCTGGCGGCGCAAACTGCAAACGGCCTACGAGGTACGGCAGGCATTGGGTTTGGAGACCCCGACCAACGATACCTATCGACTCGTGCACGGCGAAGGCGACAATCTACCCGGCTTGATCATAGACGTCTATGCCCATACGGCCGTCATGCAGGCGCATTCTGCGGGCATGCACAAAGACCGTATGCGTATCGCACAGGCACTGAGCGACGTGATGGGCGCGAGTATTGACAATATCTACTACAAATCGGAGACGACGTTGCCTTACAAGGCAGACCTGTCGCCCGAAAACGGTTTTCTGAAAGGCGGCAGCACCGACGACGTAGCGACCGAATACGGCTTGCGCTTTCACGTGGATTGGCTGAAAGGACAAAAGACGGGTTTCTTCATCGACCAGCGAGAGAATCGGGCATTGCTCGAACGCTACGCGCGCGGACGGTCGGTATTAAATATGTTCTGCTACACCGGAGGTTTCTCTTTCTACGCCATGCGAGGCGGTGCAAAACTTGTACATTCGATAGATAGCTCGGCCAAAGCCATTGCCCTGACCGAACGAAACGTAGCGTTGAATTTCCCCGATGACACGCGGCACGCAGCCTTCGCCGAAGACGCCTTCCGCTACCTCGATCGCACGGACGACCGATACGACCTCATCGTTCTCGACCCTCCGGCCTTCGCCAAGCACAAAGACGCTCTACGAAACGCCCTACAAGGCTACCGCAAGCTGAATGCCAAAGCGATGGAGAAGATTCTTCCGGGCGGAATCCTGTTCACGTTTTCCTGCTCGCAAGTAGTCGGCAAAGACCAGTTCCGTACGTCCGTATTCACCGCCGCCGCCCAGACCGGACGCAAGGTGCGTATTTTACATCAACTGACGCAACCGGCCGACCACCCCATCAACATCTACCATCCCGAAGGCGAATATCTCAAAGGATTGGTACTTTATGTTGAATAATGTTTCATTTCCATTACAAAAGCTCCTTATAATGTTAAAAAAGCTAATAACAGCGAAGATTTTCTCTGATTTATTAGGCGTGAGTGACGAAACCCCCTTATCTTTGCAACGTGTTTTTCATGGTATTAGATTTAAGGTTAATAAAGATTGGCTGTCTGTGAAGATGGCTAATTTTTTTTTAAACCGTTTCTACCTGCATTAGCGGATTTCAAGTACCTTTGTACGCGTAATAAATACACCCCTCGAATCATGAAACAGATAATTATCCTCCTCCTCTTTTATTTCCTATATAACATACTGGCTTATGCCATTATCAGCGTATGCTATACGATTTTCGCAGTAAGTTCGGGAGACGTACAAGCCGGAGCTTCTTCGTCCCTCCCGTTGGAATGGATTTTGTGTCTGACGACGCTCTTCGTTCTGATACACTTGTACGTGAAAGGATACGTCCCGCGCCGACGAACGAGCTGGTCGTTTGTCGGTTGGAAGTTTATGGGATGGTTGGCAGTGGCCTACGTCGGCAACTTTGGCTTCATGGACGGCATCGCCTACGTGCTCCCGCATTTGGAGAACACGTTGGAAACCCAATTTCAAGAGCTTGCGCACAACCCGATAGGAGCCATTGATTTGGTCTTCGTCGGGCCGTTGATGGAAGAGTTGTTGTTTCGCGTAGCCATACTCGGACTGCTGTTGCGACGCTTCAAACCATGGATAGCCATCACGGTTTCCGCCCTCATCTTCGCCCTCGTCCACTGGAATCCCGAGCAAAGCGTGTACGCGCTACTCATGGGAAGCTTTTTGGCATGGATCTACTATCGCACGCAAAGCATCATGCCCGGATTGGTGTTGCACGTCGTGAACAACGGCATGTCGTGGTTGACAATCTATACGGGAGAAGACAAAGCCTACTATACGTTCGAGGCATTGGGATTGAACGCGGTGGGAGCCGTGCTATTCGTCGTCGGCAGCACGGCCTTGCTGGCCTACGCTATTTGGCAGCTGTACCGAGCTTCGATTGGAATGCAAGCGCATAAAGACGCATCTGCTTCACCATCGACAGTAGTCCGTTGCTGCGAGTCGGAGACAAATGTTCTTTCAGACCAATCCGATCAATAAAATAGAGGTCGGCGGCGAGTATCTCCTGCGGCGGTTGCCCCGACAGTACCTTAATCAGCAACGTAACGATGCCTTTCACGATTAGCGCATCGCTTTCCGCCTGAAACGATACCGTGCCGTCCGGCTGCAAGTCGGCTTGTAGCCACACGCGGCTCTGACACCCGTCAATCAAGTTTTGCTCCGTCTTGTACGCTGCAGGTAGCGGCGGTTGCTCGCTACCCAAGTCAATCAACAACTGATAGCGATCCATCCAATCGTCCAGTTCGCTAAACTCGGAAATAATTTCGTCCTGCTGTTCGTCTATGGTCATAACTAATAGAAGTATGTGAAATCACACTCACCGGCAAAGGTACGAATATCCTGCTGTCCGCATGCAAAAACACGAATCAGAGTACAAAATAGAAGGAAAAATAGGTAACGCCGCAGGCATTAGGCTACGCGGAGACGTAACATAACGCAACGCCGCAGGCGTTGAATTTGCGTAACTGAGGGTGAAACCCGCAGTGGAGGTGTTCCCCACTCACTGAACCCCGAAGTGGGTTCAACTCCTGTCGGAGTTGTGGGGAGAGGAGACACTACTATCCCCAAGCTGCGCGTCGCTCCGCTCCGCTTGCATGGGGTTACGCAAATTCAACGCCTGCGGCGTTGCGTATGGCCTCACAG
>JAISIB010000006.1 GCA_031262265.1 Prevotellaceae bacterium | reverse complement strand
ATCAGGACGACCTAAATAAAATGCACAAATGGATTGAGTATCATAAGTGGAAGCTCAAAAGCAAAACATATACCGCGCTCACCGGATGGGAAAAGCCGCCCGTACTGATGACGCGCGTGGAATTCGGTTTGCTGGGTCACTACAACAGATATAAGAAGTCGCCGTTCGAAACGTTCGACGTGGGCGGCGACGGAATGACCGGCTATTCTCAATACGCTACCGACCCGATCGCATTGCGTGGCTACGAGAACAGTGCACTGACGCCCAACCGATACTACTACGGTTACGCCTATACGCGATTGGGCTTGGAATTGCGCTATCCGTTGATGCTCGAAGCAACGACCAGTATCTATGCCGCCGCATTCGTGGAAGGCGGTAACGCATGGCGCAACGTCGGTGACTTCAACCCGTTTGATTTGAAACGTTCGGCCGGCGTCGGCGTACGTATATTCCTGCCGATGGTCGGATTGATGGGTATTGACTGGGCATACGGCTTCGACAAAGTCTTCGGCTCGTCATCGGCCGGCGGATCGCACTTCCACTTCGTGCTTGGACAAGAGTTTTAATTAATCACCCTTATACTAATTGATATGCGAAAATTTATTTTACTCATCGCCTTGCTGGTAGCAACAACCGCAGCAAAGGCACAGCAATTTGCGTTTATTGATACGGAATACATCTTAGAGAATATTCCGGCTTACGCAAAGGCAGCGCAACAGTTGGACGAAAGTTCGAAAAAATGGCAAGCGGCCATCGAAGCAAAAGCGGCCGAAGCGAAAAAGTTATACGAGAACTACCAGTCAAAAGCGGCTTCGATGACGGACGCACAACGTTCGTCGCAAGAAAATGCTATTGTAGCCAAAGAAAAAGAAATCGCCGATCTGCGCCAACAATACTTCGGTCAAGACGGAGAAATGGCCAAGTTGGAAGAGAAACTACTGGCACCCATTCATGACTCCATTTATGAAGCGGTGAAACAAGTCGCAGAAGACGCCGGCTACGATGCCGTCATCGACAGGGCGACCGCTCAGAGCGTTATTTTCGCCTCTCCGCGCATCGATGTAAGCGATGATGTGCTCGCCGTATTAGGTTATTCTAATTAAATACCTACATTTGCACAGAAATAACGAGGAAAATTGATTTATCCGGTTTATAAAATTATTTATTCACTTTATAATTGAAACAATTATGTTGAAAAAGATTTCATTTGCGTTGATGCTGCTCCTTCCCGCGTGTCTGATGGGGCAAAACTTCAAGTTCGGTCATTTTAACTCTCAGGAAATTACTCCTTTGATGGAGGAATTCAAAAAGGCGCAAGCAGACTATGAAGCGTTAATCAAAACGTATGAAGACGAGATGAGTAGGCTGACGACCGAGTTCCAAACCAAATATGAAGAGTTTCGGAAGTTAATGAGCGATACGGCAAACCCGCTACCTCAGAATATAATGGATCGTCGCCAAAAAGAGTTGGAAGATATGGATCAACGTATCCAGTCATACCGAACGGAAGCCTCGCAAAGTCTGAACAATAAGCAGCTTGAACTGATGCAGCCCATCGGACAGAAACTGGACGAGGCGGTGAAAGCCGTTGGACAAGAAGGCGGATACACCTACATCTTTGATCAGAGCCGTACCCCGATTGCATACGTCAACGATTCAATCAGTACGGACGTTACGGCGTTAATAAAGACAAAATTGGGTATTCTCTAATATTGAACCGATCATCCTTTCAGGCGGGAGCCATAGGAATATTTGACTCAGGTTATGGCGGACTAACTATCTTGAAAGATATTCAAGAAGAGTTGTCCGCCTATGATTTTATATATCTGGGCGACAACGCGCGTGCTCCTTATGGTACGCGCTCCTTCGAGGTAGTCTATCAATTCACCCGCCAAGCCGTCTGCCGGCTGTTCGAGATGGGCTGTCACCTCGTGATATTGGCATGCAACACCGCTTCGGCCAAAGCGTTGCGTACGATTCAGCAACGAGATCTGCCCTCCATAGATCCGCAAAGGCGGGTATTGGGCGTCATACGCCCGACGGCCGAATGCGTAGGCGAGATTACGCAAAGCCGCCACATCGGAGTGTTGGGAACTACGGGAACTATCAACTCGAAGTCCTATCCGATGGAAATTAACAAACTGTATCCCGATATTATCATACATAGCGAGGCTTGCCCGATGTGGGTGCCGTTGGTAGAAAACGGTGAGTCGGACAGCTCGGGTGCGGACTATTTCGTCAAACGACACTTGGATGCACTGATGAGCCGCGATCCGCAGATCGATACCTTATTGCTGGGGTGCACGCACTACCCGCTCTTACTTCATAAAATCCGTCAATACACGCCGGCGTCCGTTCGGATTCTGACGCAAGGCATGCATGTAGCCCGCAGCCTGAAAGATTATTTGCTCCGTCATCCGGAAATGGACGCCAAATGCACGCGTCACGGCACGACGACCTACTATACGACTGAAGACGCCGCATTTTTCAGTCGTCCGGCCTCGTTGTTTTTAGGGAAAAACATCGTCGCGCATCACGTGACGCTCGAATAATCAGTCCACTCGGAACGGTACGGGCGTATCTTTGCGAAAAACGGTCGCCTCGAACACGGCGATCAACGCATCTTCCTGATTGACGACATCCACTTGGTAGCAACCTGTGCTACGCCCCACGTAGCGTTCGCGCGCTTCGGCCGTCAGCACGTCGCCCGGGCGACTGGCGCGCAGAAACGTGATGTTTGAGGTCGTAGACAAAGCCAGCGTGCCGTGCGAGTTGGCAGCAGCCGCCAAGGCGAGGTCGGCCAACGTGAATATCGCACCGCCTTGTGTCGTTTTTCCGGCATTGAGATGTCGCGCTTCCACGCGCAAACGGGCGCGCGCATAGCCGGAACGTATTTCTACCAGTTCGATACCCGCCTCGGTCGCGAAACGGTCGTTCTCAAAAAAGGCTTGCGGAGTCATTGCCGTAGTTTCCACTCGTAACCCTCCTTGGTATCTTTTATTTCAAATCCCAATGCGCTCAGATCATTGCGAATGCGGTCAGCCGTTGCCCAGTCTTTGTTCGTCTTGGCCTTCATGCGCTCGTCCAGCAACATATCTACTGCCGCGCCGTAGGCCGCTTCGCGTTTGTCCGACGTACCTTGTTCTTCGCACAAGCCGAGAATGTCGAAAAGATAGCGTTCAAAAGCAGATTTTACGGCTTCTATTTCCGATTTGGTCGCTTTGGCGTTGTTATAGACGACTGCGTTGATGATCGTAGCCGCCTCAAACAAATAAGAGAGCACCATCGCCGTATTCAGATCATCGTTCATTGCTTCGGCACAGCGGCTTTCCAGCGTCAACAACGAGCGCGAAGCTTCATCGCCCTCCGCCGATTCCGGCATACGGTCTATATGATGGTAGGCGTCCAATAGGGAGTTCATCCCCTTCTCGGCTGCCTGCAATGCCTCGTTACTGAAATCTATCGTGCTGCGATAGTGCGCCTGTAAGATAAAGAAGCGGATGGTCATCGGCGAATAGGCCTGCGTCAACATCGGATGGCTGCCCGTGAAGAATTCATCGAGCGTGATGAAATTTCCTAACGATTTACCCATCTTTTGTCCGTTGACGGTGATCATATTGTTGTGCATCCAGTATTTCACCATATCATCTCCTTGCGAGGCGACCGATTGTGCGATCTCGCACTCATGATGCGGAAAGACTAAGTCCATGCCGCCGCCGTGAATATCGAAGTGCTCGCCCAGATATTTCTTTCCCATCGCCGTACATTCGCAATGCCAACCCGGAAAGCCCTCGCTCCACGGCGAAGGCCATCGCATGATATGTTCCGGCTGTGCTTTCTTCCAGAGCGCAAAGTCGGTCGGATTGTGCTTTTCCGACTGTCCGTCCAACTCACGCGTGCTATTTATCAGCTCATCGATGTTGCGTCCGGAAAGCTTCCCGTAATGATATGTTTTGTTGTACTTCGGAACGTCGAAGTAGATAGAACCTTCGCTCTCGTAGGCAAAGCCATGCTTCAATATGTCCTCTACCAATTGAATTTGTTCGATAATGTGACCGGAGGCTTGCGGCTCGATACTGGGCGGCAGCACGTTCAGGGCTTCCATCGCGTGCCGGTAGCGATTCATATAATACTGCACCACTTCCATCGGCTCCAACTGTTCGAGCCTCGCCTTCTTGGCTATTTTGTCTTCGCCGCTGTCTGCGTCGTGTTCCAAGTGCCCTACGTCGGTAATGTTCCGAACATAGCGCACCCGATACCCCAAGTGCTTCAAATAGCGAAAGAGGATATCGAACGTAATCGCAGGGCGCGCATGTCCGAGATGCGCATCGCCGTAGACGGTGGGGCCGCAGACGTACATACCTACGTGCGGTTCGTGCAGCGGAATGAATTGTTCTTTCTTACGAGTGAGTGTGTTATGAATAAACAGCGGATGTTCCATTTGAATTGACGTTTGAGAGTTCATTTGATGCCACAAAAATACAACATTTTATTCACTCGCCACTCGTTGCCCCGCCTTTTCTGTCCGTTCGCCGTTTGTTATCGAATTATCTAAGCCGCTCGTGAAAACAACTCACCCGATTGTGGGAATAACAAAGTTAGTTAGGAGCGGGAGAAAGGCGGTTGTTGTTGCGGGAGTTAATCTGAGAAGTATAATTCATTAAGACATTCAATATGCTTATTGACAATACTGCCAGTTTCTAAATTCAATATATCGGTTGACGGCAGATCTAAGTGTATTTGTCCCTTCTTTTATATCTCCGTTGATTCTTAATCTATCTCCATCTTCTATACAGTTTATCAATGATTTACACCTATCTTTATCATACGCCTCATCAAGATCACCTATTTCCCGACTAATTCTATTACACCTACTAATAATGCTATCAATAGTATTTTTTTTACGTTTAACACCTAAGTATTTTCTAAACTTCTCCTCACTTTGCATCATAATTTTCTTTCAATCTATAATATTAATAAACAATGTTTTATTCTCTTGCAAAACTACAAAAAATAAAAAAGCCAGATAAACAAATCACCCGACTTTTTATTCTGATAATCAGCAAATAGATTTCTCTTTCCCCCTCAGAAAACTTCTCATACCGCTTTGATAAGATCTTTATCAGCCGCGAAAAGATATTTTCGTCTTTTAATTTCTTTATCTCCAACTTAAAGATATAAATCTCCACACTAAAGGTTTGTATTTGCAGGTTGAAGATATATATCTTTAAGTTGAAGATAGAGTTTCTTCGGTCAGTAGGGATTTTATGCGTTGGACTGGCTGTTTTTAGAAAGGCGGTTGTTCACCTATCAAGGCGACTAAGCAAACGAACTGAGGATGTATTGTGTTTACAGAGGCTCATCTGACTTGTACGACAAAGGCCGCTCCGTAAAGAGCGGCCTTTGCGAGTATGCCAAGCAGGCACAAATTTCCTTAGTGTATGCGGCGAGCGTTACTTGAACAGCTTTGGTGCAAAGGAGTGTAAGTCATAACGCCATACATACATGGTATGTCCGCCGTCTTCTATCTGGGAGAAGTCTGACTTGATGCCGTATTTAGCAAAGATTTCCCGCGTAGGCTGGGTGTACCGAATTGCCAAGTCGGTCGGACCTCCATCTGTAAACAAGAAGTACTTGAAGTTTTTCTTCATTGTCGGGGCGGCCTCCTCTACACGTTTCTCGTATTTGGCAATCGCTTCGGGAGTGTTGGCAAACCATCCCGAACTCATAACAATCACGTAAGAGAACTTGCCCGGGTACCTGACTATCGTTTCAAGGGTTTCCATGCCGCCCATCGACAGTCCCGCTATGGCTCTGAGCGGCGTGTCGTTATACACGCGGAAGTTGGATTCCACATAAGGAATGATGCTTTCGCCCAAGTCCTGTGCGAAAGTCTCCACCGGTATGCCGCCGTCAGGCATGACTACGACCATCGGCTTTATCTTCCCTTCCGCAAAGAGATTGTCCAGTATCCATCCTGCCTTGCCGGATTCGGTCCAGTAGGTGTCATTGTCGCCGTAGCCGTGAATAAGATACAGAACGGGCAGCTTCTCGCTTCCTGCGAAATAGCCCGGCGGCGTCCACACATGCACACGGCGATCTGTCTTGGTGGCGTTTGATTTGTAGTGGGCAATCGTCACCATTCCGTGAGGAACGTCGCGCTTCTGCCAGAACAGGTTGGAGCCGGGTCGAACAATGTCGACCGTTGGGTGAAAGTCAGCCATTATCGGATTCTTGGGGTCGTACACTTTCGCTCCATCCACGATAAAGAAATAGCGGTAAACGTCGGTTCTGGCATTGGGTGCCGTGTTCATAGTCCACACTCCGTCAGCGGATTTCCCGACAGTCTTTCCTTCTATTTCCCCACCAAGCTGTACATACTTGGCATCCGGTGCATAAAATCTGAATGTTGCACTTCCGTCGGGATTAACGGTGAAAGAAGTGAGCGTGTCATTGGGGGTGAGTTGCCTGCGTTGAGGCTGAGCAGTCGCGCATATAGTTCCCGCGACAAGCATTAAAGCGCATAAAAAATACTTCATCATATTAGAATTTATTGAGTTTACAATAGGGCACAAAGATATGATAAAGTCAGCAATATAATAGAGGCATTTGCAAAATAAATGCTATCTTTGCCCAATCTATCATTCAACAAACGTTCGGATTATGAGCAAACTCTTTCCCATCGGCATTCAAAGTTTCGAGAAACTTCGCCGCGACGGTTATATCTACGTGGATAAGACGGCGTTGGTGTATCAATTGGCGAACACGGGCAGTTACTATTTTCTGAGCCGCCCTCGCCGTTTTGGCAAGAGTCTATTGATCTCTACGTTACGTGCCTACTTCGAGGGGAAACGGGAGTTGTTCGGAGGCTTGGCCATCGAACGCTTGGAGAAAGATTGGCAGGCGCATCCGATTCTGCACATAGACCTGAATACCGAGAAATACGATACGCCGCAAAGTTTGGAATCTATTTTGAACTTCACGTTAGGCGAGTGGGAACACTTATACGGCACCGACCCTTCGGAAGTT
>JAISIB010000192.1 GCA_031262265.1 Prevotellaceae bacterium | reverse complement strand
TCGATGATACGATCCGGATTGTCCACGTTGAACATAGATTTGCTCATCTTCTCGACCGCCCAACCGCAGATATATTTCCCATCGTCTTCCAAAACAAATTCCGCGTCTGCGTATTCCGGCCGCCAAGCGCGAAATGCGTCCATATCTAACTGATCATTGGAAACAATGTTTACGTCTACGTGCAACGGGGTTACTTCATATTCATCTTTCTTATGCAGGGAAACAAATTTATTCGTGTTCTTAATGCGATATACGAAGTTGCTCCGTCCCTGTATCATTCCCTGGTTAATCAATTTCTTAAAGGGTTCTTCCTCGACGGCTATCCCCAAATCATATAAGAATTTGTTCCAAAAACGAGAGTAGACCAAATGGCCGGTGGCGTGTTCGGTGCCGCCGATATACAGGTCGACATTCTGCCAATAGTTGATCTTCCCGGGAGCAACCAATGCCTCATCATTGTGTGCGTCCATGTAGCGCAGATAATAAGCCGACGATCCGGCAAATCCCGGCATCGTGTTTAGTTCCAGCGGGAACACGGTCTTGTAATCAATCAGCTCGTTAGCGACTACTTGTTTGGCATCTACGTTCCACGCCCACTCCTTGGCATGACCCAGTGGCGGCTCGCCCGTTGAAGTAGGGAGGTATTTGTCTACTTCTGGGAGCTTCAGCGGCAAACATTCCTTAGGAATCGTATAAGGCATGCCGTTCTCCTTATAGTATATGGGGAAAGGCTCGCCCCAATAGCGTTGGCGCGAGAAAATAGCGTCGCGCAAACGATAGTTGACCTTTACTCTTCCGATGCCTTTCTCCTTGATATATTCTTTGATGCGGGCAATCGCGGCTTTGACGGATAGTCCATCGAGAAAGCCGGAATTGCACAAAACGCCTTCTTTCGCATCGAAACTTTCTTCGCTTACGTCGCAACCGTCAATGATCGGTCGGATTTCCAAGCCGAAATGTTTGGCAAACGCATAGTCGCGGCTGTCGTGCGCAGGAACGGCCATGATAGCACCGGTTCCGTAGCCGGCCAGCACGTAGTCGCTGATCCAAACGGGCACGGGTTCGCCGGTCACCGGATTGACGGCATAGCTACCCGTGAATACGCCGCTTATGGAGCGGTCGGCAATGCGTTCGCGCTCCGTTCGTTTCTTGGTACGCTCCAAGTAGGCGTCTACATCTTTCCGTTGCGCGGGCGTCGTCAGCTGCGCCACCAATTCACTCTCGGGCGCGAGCACCATGAACGTCACACCGAATATAGTATCGGCGCGGGTTGTGAATATAGTAAACGTGGTGTCCGAGTCTTTCACCTTGAATAGCATCTCCGCCCCTTCGCTTCGGCCGATCCAATTACGCTGCGTTTCTTTAAGCGAATCCGTCCAGTCGATTGTGTCCAGTCCTTCGAGTAGCCGCTGCGCATACGCGGATACGCGCAAACACCATTGTCGCATCACCTTTTGCACAACGGGAAAGCCGCCGCGTTCGGAGACGCCGTCCACTACTTCATCGTTGGCTAAGACCGTACCTAATCCTTCGCACCAATTGACCATCGTATTGCCTAAGTATGCGATGCGGTAATTCATCAAGGTCTCCTGTCGTTCGGTGTCGCTCATCGCACGCCATTGTTCGGCGGTAAAATGCAACTCTTCCGTCTGCGCGACATTTAGTCCTTTCGTGCCGTTCCGGTCGAACGCGTCCGTCAACTCTTCAAGGGGGCGCGCTTGCTGTCTGTCGCAGCAGTAATAACTATGGAACATGCGCACGAACGCCCACTGTGTCCACTTATAATAAGTGGGGTCGCACGTGCGTACTTCGCGTGTCCAGTCGAAACAGAAGCCTATCTTATCCAATTGTTCGCGGTAGCGTTTGATGTTTTGTTCGGTCGTGACGGCCGGATGTTGTCCGGTCTGAATGGCATACTGCTCGGCCGGCAACCCGTAAGCGTCGTAACCCATCGGATCCAAGACGTTGTAACCGCACAGACGTTTGTATCGCGCATAAATATCGGAAGCGATGTAACCGAGCGGGTGGCCGACGTGAAGCCCCGCCCCCGACGGGTACGGAAACATATTCAATACGTAATACTTCGGCTTGGCAGGGTCTTCCGTGACACGATAAAGTTGTTCTTTCGCCCACCGTTGCTGCCATTTCTGCTCGATTTCCTTGAAATTGTAGTCCATGAAATTGTCGTTATTAGTATTTACAGACGAGTATTCCTTTTTTCAGCCGACAAAGATACTTCGTTTCTGTGTCTTATCGTTCATTCGTCGGAAAAATCGTGTAAGTGAGTGAATTTTCTTACGAGGAAAATAAAATGAGCGGCTTCGTTACGTCGACGAGCGGCTTTGATAATTTGCGCACATACGGCGTCGAAAAAAAACTGCATTTTTCCTGAAAATTAGTTGGTTTATAAAATAAACTACTTACCTTTGCCGCGTGAATAGGCCTTTTCACGATTTTTTTTGTGAGTATAGTTTATTTTGTAAACCGCTTTGCGAATTGAAAACAAAGCATTAAAAGTAATTCTTATGGAAGACAAAACATTATCTCAGGCTGAAAGTTTGGAGTTAATCACTCAAATGATTCAGAACACGCGTATGAAATTGGGACGGGGAAGCGGCTCGCCGTTTCTGATCTGGGGCTACGCGACCGTTTTTACGACGCTATTGGTCTATCTCCTATTATTTGTGACGGGAAGTTATCAGGCTCTATGGCTTTGGTTCCTGCTTCCGGTGTTAGGCGGGTTATTTTGGTGGCAACATCATAGTCATCACAAAACCGTTCGCCCGATTACTTACATTGATCGCATGACATCGAACATTTGGATGGTATGTGGTATCGTAGGGGGAGTCATTTCTGTACTGACGATGCTTACATCTATGGAGATCTTGGGTCAGGTAGTATGGCGATTTCCTATTTTGTTCGTAATTTGTCTGGTCATGGGTATGGGAACAACGCTTACCGGTCTGGTTATTCGGTTCGTGCCGGTTACGATTGGCGGTATATTCGGAATATGTGGCTCATTGGCTATATCTTTTATACAGGGGCTGCATGTATTCGCGCTTTTCGCTCTCATTTTTATAGGCATGATGATTATACCCGGGCACATGTTGAACCGTGCCGCTCAAAAGGCGGAAGGATGAAAGGGGGTTATATGTTGAACGAACTGGATCCGTTGCTGCACTCGGAGTTGCGGTTGGCCGTTATGTCTATCTTAATCGGAGTAGAAGAAGCCGATTTCGTCTATCTTAGGGAGCAGACAAATGCAACGGCGGGCAACTTGAGCGTACAACTGGATAAACTGAGCACCGCCGGCTACATCGAAGTACGGAAGTCATTCAAGGGGAAAATGTCGCACACGACGTGTCGAATAACGCCCGTCGGCATTGACGCATTCGCGCGCTATGTGGATACGATCAAGGGGTATCTGCATATCAGCGGTTGAACTCCGGAGAGGCTGTCCTTGGAAAAGAGGGTGGCCTCTCTGTTTATCGGGCGTTCTATGTCTATACGCTTTCTATCAGTTGCCGGTAGAGCGGATTGAGGGCGAGTAATTCGGGTACTCCTATCAGAAATAGTTGTTTGCGGGCGCGTGTGAGAGCGACGTTTAGCTTGCGATCGATATAAACGCCTTCGTCTTCGATCATATTGGCCAGATAATCCAACTGCGCAGGTTGGTTGAGACAAAAAGAATAGATGATCGCATCGCGTTCGCTCCCTTGAAAACGCTCTACCGTGTCGATTAGGATGTCATTCAGCTTCGTTATTCCGAGTAGCCGCAACTCTTTTCTGATAAGGGCTATTTGGCTGCGAAAAGGCGTGATAATTCCCAGTGTGCGATTGGGGTCGAATTCACTCGTTCGGTCGTATATCTCTTTTGCCAGCCGAACGGCCGTCGGGGCTTCCGAATGATTGCTCTTCGGTGCGTTCGGTTCGGGTACGGAGGGGTAGAAACGTACGCGCGGCGTGTGGCTCGTTTCGGTTTGATGCGCCAGATCGAGCGACTGTAAATGGCCTCCGTAGAATAACCGATTGGCAAAGCGCGCTACCTCCGGATGCATGCGTCCTTGCTTGCACAGCATGGCGCAGTGCGGACTGTCGGAGTCGATTTGTAAACGGCGATACAATCGCTGAAACAGTGAGTCCTTCAAATTAGTAATGCCCAACGCACGTAGAGAAGGTTCGTTGACGGCAGCTTCTTCGTCGGTCTGCAACACAATAGCGGGCAATTGCTTATAATCGCCTATTAAAATGAAACGCCCGATAGCATCTGCGCCCGATGAAGTACGTTGACAAAGCAAACCCACCAGATGAGGTTCTAATACCTGACCCGCTTCGTCTACGATGGCGGTATCAAACTGCTTCAAGCTAAATAGCTCCGTACGCGCAGATACGGTAGCTACCGTGCCGACGTAGAGGCGGCAACGGCGTAGCTGCCGGCTGACGGAAATACGGTCGGAACAATTTTTCAGAACCTGCTCCAATAAATACGGGCGAAACTCCGGATCGCACGACAACTCACTACCTAATCGGATAAAGTCCGGTTGCGGCCGGATGCGACTCAGGGCTTTGCAGATCTCGTCTACGGCACGATTGGTGTAAGCGAGTAGCAAAATGTTTTCTCCTTCGGCGTATAATTTCTCCACGATGCGGCGTAAGGCAAAAGAAGTCTTGCCCGTGCCCGGAGGACCTGACAGTAAAAAATAATCACGCGCGGCGGCGGCTTTTTGCACGATGCTTTCCAATTCATCTTCCTTTGCGCTTGTCGGAGGTAACGAATCTACGTCGACTTCCGGCATTCGATTACCTAACAACACCGCTCGTCGTCGGGGCGAGGCAGTCAGATAGGTCGACAATCCACTGAACATCGTACGAAACGTACTGTCCATCTGGTCGTGTTCCAGTGCGTAACGAGCGTCAGCAGGGAGCACCGCTTTATTATGCTGTGGGGAACGCAAACGTAGTCGTAGCATCGTTTCATCGATAGCCTCGATATTGCCCTTAAAAACCATGCGATTCGTCACGTTGTCGCTTGTGCTGTCGCGTTGGTACAGGACTACGGCGTCGCCCGTACGGAAGTTTGGTAATATCTCGGTATCTTGTTCAAATAAGAACGCCGGAAAATGAAATATCAAACGAGGTTGTTGCGCTTTCTCACAGAGATTTTCCACGATGCGTAGATCGTAGAGAATCTCGCCGGTAGCTTTCTTGGTTTCAAACGGCGCGAGCCATGAATCAGCCGCACTGATATTTCCCTCATAACTAATCTCGCCGGCCTTGGAAAGGTAAAGTTCTTTCGTTACGAACGTATATAATCGGTAGAAATAGTCACGTTCCGTGTCTGTCAGCGTTTGTAGTTGTCGGCCGAAACTTTCGATGGGTGGTAGGCAATAGCGTTCCCAGAAGAACCCCTGCAATTGCTTTTCATTAAGTACGTCCGGCCGAATCAAGTCGAGGCGGTCGGCAGTGAATCCGACTTGGTTGGTCGTATGAATGGCGTGTTCGGTCGCCACGATACGGTTGCGTAGATTGATAACTTGGCTGATTTTTGCCGTATCGACGATGGCTGGAAACAGGACAGGATATTTCGTGTACAGTAGATAGGGCTTGGTGTCGGCAAACGGGATACCCATTTCGTAATGCAGCATGGCGTGATAGAGCAGCATCTGTACTCGGTTGTTTTCTTTGGGGCTGACGGGCTTGTCGTGGCTTTCTTGTGCACGTCCCGACTTCATTTCGATGAAAGCGGACAGGTCGCGTTGCATATAGTCCAGTCGTCCTTGCAAGCCCAAGGCCTCGCAAATATACGAAGGTTCGAGCACCGAATCATCCGGACGGAAGTTGTTCTCCGGATCGGGTAGGATCTCTTGTACGACCTGTCGGATATGTGCGAAATGTCGGTTGCATTGTTGAAAGAACTCTCCTTCGCCGGATTTGGTTTGCAGGTCGGGGCACGTCGTTAGTTCGGGCGCATACCGGCGAAAGACCTTCTGCATAGTTGTCCGGTAGTCCGGCGTCTCACCGGCATGCAACCATTCGTCGAGAAACAGGTTGGCGATATTTCCGAGTAGTAGGGGAGCCGTATTCTCGCGCGGACGCAAGCGAGACCAGATGTACTGCGCAGGATGACTTCCGTACTCGGTAAAACATTCGGCCACGGCACTCACATCCAGTAGGTACTCGGGTTCTACTACGAATAAATCGGGCGTGAGAACGTCATTGTCAATAGTATAATCCAGCAGGTTGAGCGATGCGTTTTCCCAAAGCGATTCAATCGTTTCGGTAAACGCATCGTTTACTTGCGGTACGTTATATCGTACGCGCAAGTAAGCGGATGACGGTTTATCAAGAGGAGAAACGTAGAGATACTGTTCGTCCCGATAGCGGTAAAGCACCCGAAGACGACGCAATGGGAGCTTATCCACCGATTAGGCTTTCTTTTGCATGTTTGCTTGTTCGAGACCGTACCCTTTCTTCTTATCTTCGGCTTTTAGCATAAAGGCAACAACAACGGCTAACAATCCAAACGCGGCAAAGACACTCATAGGAATACTGTAATTATATGACAGCGTGCCGTCGGGCATTTGTATCGTAGCATATTTGTCGATTACCCAGCCGATAAGCATGGGAACACCTGATAATCCCCAGTTTTGTACCCAAAATATAAGCGAATAAGCGGTTCCTAATTGTTTTTGTGGTATTATTTTCGGTACAGAAGGCCACATCGCCGAAGGAACAAGCGAGAATGCGATGCCTAATACAATCATGATGATTGTTGCAAACCACCATACGTTCAATAGCGGCAAAGCGAACATGAGATGTACAACGATTAGCATCACCGAACCAATAAGCATTAGCGTAGCACCCTTACCGACACGGTCGTAAACGGAACCAAAAAGCGGAGTGAGCAGTATTGTGCCAAAAGGAAGCAAGGCAGGAATGGTACCGGCTAATTCGGGATCTACATGATACTTGTATATCATCATTTTGGTGGCAAACTTTAAGAAAGGGAACACGCCGGAATAAAACAGTACGCAAAGGAGGGCAATAAGCCAGAATCCTTTGTTGACTACTATCATCTTAATGTCTTTGAGCTTGAACCCTTCTTCTTTTGCTGTATCGGAAACAATCGTTTCGGCGGAAGCGTCTAACTTTTTATCCATTACGCAATAAACAAAAAACGACAACGTGCCGATACAAAGCAACAGTGCGCCGAGAAGAACAGGAGCTGCTATTGAATCGAAAGCTCTGGCGAGAGGAAAACTAAAAGCCATGGCGCACGCTGTTCCGACGCGTGCCAATGCTACCTGCAAACCCATTGCAAGTGCGAGTTCGTGACCGGTAAACCATTTGACAATGATTTTACTGACAGTGATACCGGCGATTTCTACGCCCATGCCGAAAGTAGCAAACCCAAGACAGGCTACTATCAACTGCGCTCTATATCCTATTAACGTACCATCAAGAGGAAACAAGTCGGAAACAGCGTAAGCTTTTATAAGTGCACCGCTTACCATTAGTATACAAGCCATTTTCCCCGTAAAACGTACACCCATCTTATCAAGAATAATGCCGCCGAAGATAAGCATGAGCAATACCACATTGAACCAGCCGTAAG
Source organism: Prevotellaceae bacterium (assembly GCA_031262265.1). Lineage (GTDB taxonomy): Bacteria > Bacteroidota > Bacteroidia > Bacteroidales > Bacteroidaceae > JAISIB01. Next base: position 3,579 of record JAISIB010000192.1, on the reverse strand, counting down.
CTCCGGTAAAGATACCGTATTCTGTACTTGTCCAACCTGATTTAAGTAAGAGCTCTTCCAATGGAGCCATTACGTCGGTGATAAAATAACCGCACATCATGGTGAAAGAGACAACGATTAGGGCTGTCCATCGGGCGGCCGCTGAGTCGCTTAACTTTTTCTGTAAAATTTCAGTCATTGTTAGTTGGTATTATAAGGAACGTAATTATTCGATTGAAAAAGAAATGCGAGACAAGAGGCTTGCACCTGCCCGTCCCGCATACAAATCTTAAAAGAGGGAACTCGTCCCATGAGTTTTCCTACACTGTTTTAATGAGCGGTGTCTGCCGGAGCTTGTTCAGTTGCGGGAGTTTCACCGGTAACCGGTGCACTAAAATCTGGAATGTTGGTCGGGCTGGTCTGTTGCTCCTGCAATGCTTGCTCAGTAATGATTCCGCTATCCGCCACTCTGTTCTGTGGCAAGAAATAAGCCGATAAAATACTTACAGCTACCATAAATCCAGCAATACTCCACGTAGCTTTTTCCAGAAAGTCTGTTGTTTTACGAACGCCCATTATCTGGTTTGACGAAGCGAATGACGATGCTAATCCTCCTCCCTTGGAGTTTTGAATGAGCACTACAAGGCACATCAATAAGGAAGCTATCACCATTAAAATAATAAGTAATAAGTACATTTTTAACTATTTTGAATTAGCGTTAATAATCAATTTTTCCAAGAAACGGATTTGGTCTGCAAAGTAAGCGTTTTTTTTTGGATATTTGATGCTAAGTTTTTTAATTATTTCAAGTGCTCTTTCATATCGGTGCTGTTTGATGCAAATTTTGGCCAATGTTTCGGTGAAATAGGCGTCATCATCTACGATTTCATCGGGCAGATTGACATCTTCCCTGTGACTTTCATTCGTAGAACTTTCTTCGACGGGCAATTCTTTTCGTATCGTCTCATTCGCTTTGGATAAGAACGTATCAATCAGTGCTTGGCGGTGCGTTTTATTAGGTGGAATGTCGTGCGTATCGGGTGAAATCACAGGCTCGCTTAGTAGTGTGTCGGCATAATCCGCAGTCGCCATACCGGCAGGCCAGTGCGCGACGGATTCGCCCGACGTATCCGTTTGCAGGAAACGGTCGATAAGCGTAAGCGTACGGTCGATAGTTCCATTTTCTTCCGTTTCTGCGTCGGATATGTTCGGAAGTTGTGCCGACAAGCGGGTTTGTTCTCCCTCTATCCAACGGAGTAATACGCGTCGGTCGTGTGCGTAAACAGACGTTTTGTGTAGCTCGGCAGCAAATGTATCGTCGTGCAGCAAATAAAGATTACGCAATAGGAGCAGCCGGAGCGAGGTGTAATACGGATAACGCGCAATTTGTGTCCGTAGCTCGTAGAGTGTTTCTTTATCCAACACTTCGGGGTGTTCTATCCACCGGATAAGTTGATCGGTACTCATGGTTGCTTACCAATTGGCGACAGTTGCGTTGAATATTTGGTCGGTAATCTCCTTAACCATCTCATCTATGAGCTGATCCTGCACATCCATTTTATTTTGTGTAGCATCATACGTGCGGAATGCAGAGAATTGTCGCTCGAAGTCTTCTTCGTGGTTGGTATTGTTCGTATATCGCACGTTTACCGTAACCGTCAATCGTACTTTCGAGGAGTATCCGTCGGCCGAGACCGATTCGTTGGTCGTGTTATAACCTACAATTTCTCCTTCGATAGCCAGATCTCCTTCCGTCGTCACTTGTTGTAATTTTGTCTGACGCGCATACATATCTTTCAAGCCTTCGTTGAAAGCCGTACCCAGTGGCGCGTAAACTTCGGAACCGTCGTTGGGACGAATAGGGAAGTCGGTAATTTGAATACTCTTGACGCGAGTATAATCAATCGAGCCACCCGTGAAGCTATAAGACACGGTGCATCCGATCACCAGCCAAAGTAGCAGTAGAGTAGCAAAGCTACCGTATATATGATTCTTCATAGATTATTCTTCCAAGCCGTATTTTTTCAGTTTGCGGTAAAGCGTTCGTTCGGAGATACACAGATCTTTCGCTGCCTTTTTACGATTTCCTCTGTGTCTATCCAATGCTTTAAAGATATTACGCCGTTCCATGTCTTCCATGGAGAGATTTTCTTCGTCCACTTCTTCTACGGTCTGTACGTCATCGTCATCTTCCGGTTCCGTAGTCACCGGATGTATATTGATCGTATTTAGTGGCGAGGACTTCTGAACAATGGTCGTTTCGCGCCTTTCCGGTGATTCGCTCATCAGCGTATGAACCAACGCTTTCAGGTCGGTAATGTCTTTACGCATATCGAAAAGCACCTGATAAAGTATCTCACGTTCACTTTCAAAGCTCTTGCTATTCCTTTCGCCCAGCACCATCAACGCGTGAGGGTGCTCAATGGCAGCCGGTAGGTAGCGGTGCAAAACGTCGGGGGTGATCTCGCGACTTGTTTCGAGGATAGCAATTTGTTCGGTGATGTTTTTCAATTGCCGTACGTTGCCCGGCCATGTAAAGGCTTTTAATATTTGCTTACTCTCGTCTGTTAGTTGAATGGCGGGCATTCGATATTTCTCTGCGAAGTCGGCTGCGAATTTTCGGAACAGTAGGACGACGTCGTCTCCCCGTTCGCGCAGAGGCGGAACTTGGATGGGAATGGAACGTAAACGGTAGTAGAGATCTTCTCGGAATCGCCCATCGGAAATAGCTTGTTCCAAATTCACATTAGTAGCGGCCACGATGCGAACATTCGTTTTCTCGACGCGAGAAGATCCGACTTTAATGAACTCGCCACTCTCCAATACGCGCAGTAGACGCGCTTGTGTGGCCGGCGGAAGCTCGCCTACTTCATCCAGAAAGATAGTTCCGTTATTTGCCTCACCGAAATATCCTTTTCTCTCGCCGATCGCGCCGGTAAAAGCTCCTTTCTCGTGGCCAAACAATTCGGAGTCAATCGTTCCTTCCGGTATGGCGCCGCAATTGACGGCAATGTAAGGCCCATGTTTGCGTTTGCTGTATTGATGAATAATTTGCGGAAAACTTTCTTTGCCCACGCCGCTCTCACCCGTAATAAGGACGGATAAATCGGTCGGGGCAACTTGTATCGCTACGTCAATGGCTCGGCTCAAAGCTTCGGCATTTCCGATAATACCGAAACGCAACTTGATTTGTTGAATCTCTGCTTTTGTCATTTCCGGGTATCTATTCCATTAAAAACCTGACAAAATTACAAAATCCTTTTCAGCAAGCCAACTTTCCTGCCAATTTCTGTGTCGACGGCTAAGAGTGGGGTAATTTTCCGAGTTTGATAATAATTTTTCAAACCGAGAAAATAAAATTAGCGAGTAAGTAAATGTGCTAACATACGGGCTAAGCGGAAGCAGCTTGTCGATGGTGCGGATAAGCGTGAAAAGATGGTTACAAATCTGTTACGATTGTTAGCAAACATATATTTTCTATGTGTTTATGCTAAAAGAAGTTATACATTTGTGGATTTTTTATATAAATACTTGCGGGCGTTTGCAAACTCCGTACCTTTGCAACGTGTTTTTCATAGTATTAGATTTAAGGTTAACAAA
>JAISIB010000113.1 GCA_031262265.1 Prevotellaceae bacterium | reverse complement strand
TATGCGCTTCTCGTAAGGAATGGCGGCAACGACATCTTGCCAAGTGCTATTATGAATTTCGACCATGAGCCACGCTTTCCAAGCCTCGTCCAATAAATGTTCCCGAATGATGTTGTCAGATAAATAGGACAACTCCTCCAAAGAAAGAGGGGGAACCAACGAATGAACGTCGACGAAATTTTTAATAAGTCGCCGCAATCTGTTTCGTTCTTCGTGGGTTTTCGGAACAAGGTAGAACTGCTTATCCATACGCGCCAAAACCAAAGAAATACCTTTTTTTGACCATCTTGTAAAAGACATTTTCCTCCGGCAACTCTTGTCCTTGTTGGTTGTGGCCGGCAACGGGAGTCATCTGCTTATATTCGTGGAGGACGCTACCGCGACTTGTCGTGTCCGTCGCTTGATGTTGTTCTAAGAAAGAGACTAATTTTTGCGGGTCTTCCAATAAAATACAACCGCGCGAACTTTCTGCCGTCATCTTCCTAAGGTCTGCCAGAAACTCCGAATGTTCAAATAGCGCGCTCAGATTGGAGCTGTCTTCATTAAGCAGATCTTTCGCCATCTGGATAGGAGGGCAAAATTCGACCGCACCCGATGGAGATATGTGATGACTCATTCCTGTCGCGCCAGGGCAAAGTGCATTTCCCTTATCGTCCCAGTAAGTTTCAATAATGAATAATGGTGCGTTCTTCCGTTGTTCTACCACGAACTTTCGGAAAGCCAGCACTTGTTCCTTATCAAGTGCGTTTTCGCTATTGGGAACGGCTCCTACCGGCCGATATAAATAGTACCACAAATAATGTGCTCCTTCTTTCGCTATTTGTTCTATATAGTTTCGACTGACCAAATCTTCATAGTTGCTCTTGCAAATACTGGCTGCTACTCCAAAAATCAGTTTAGCCTTGCGGCAAGCGTGCACGCCGGACATTGTTCTTCGAAATACGTCGTTGCCGCCGCGACGTATGTCGCTTTCTTTTTCCAGCCCCTCAATACTTATCAGCGGCGTTACGTTGCCCATTTTTCTCAGCCGTTTTGCTACGTCTTCCGTCAATAGTGTTCCGTTGGTAAATAACTGGAAATAACAATCGGAGTGACGTTCCATTACTTCCAATAAACCTTTGTACATCAACGGCTCACCGCCGAGAATACCAAAGAAATAGGATCCGTTGCGTTTGCTCTGAGAAATGATTCCGTCCAACTGCGCAAGTGATAACGACTGCCTTCCTCCTTGCGATACCCAGCATCCGCTACAACCCAAGTTACAGTTCTCCGTTACAGAAATCATTACGAAAGCAGGAAAGAAAGGCATCCCTTTCGCTTGTCGGCGTTCAAACCGATGAATATTGCGCATGCTCTTCCACCCGAAGTTATACATAAACTTCCAAACTAAGCGCGGGGCGCATTCGCGCGGTACGCGTAGGGCTGCATTTGCCGTTGCTATGTAATCGCCGAACTTCATAAGATTTCTTCCCGAGTTAATGGTACGCCTGCCCGACGTTGTTGTAATTTGTAGCGTAGTCGTTCTCTATACATGGTATCCATCTCTTGCGAATTAAACGGTTCGTCGTCTTTCGAGCCTCCGTTAATCGGCGATTTATCATATTTAGGAAAAACGATAGCCCTTGCGGGACAGACACGCGCACAGGCGGGACAGTTGTTTTTACAGTTTTGCGGATGAATGACCGTTGTCCGTTTATTCGTTATGCCATAAACGCCGAATAAACAAAAGTCGTAGCATTTACCACATTCCGTACATCTCGTCTTATCAATTACGGGAAACCAAGCATCGCTTTCCGTTGTCGGAAGTGCCTCTATCTCTCGCCAAATTTGCTCCTTTTCCGTATTGACAACTTCCTGATCCGGAGCCAAATCAAATAGGGATAAGATTTCTTTCTCAGTTTGATTGCGTATGTCTGCCGTACGAACGGCTTCTAATCCCCGCCAATTCGACAAAGAACGTACCGCTCGCGGGTAGCAAGCAAGTATCGTACCGGATATAATTTCAGACAAACGTGAAGAGTTGACCGAGAATAATTGGCAAAGATCGGATTCTATTGTTACATCGTAACCGTTTGCGCGCAGCATCGACGCGATGATTACGATTTTATCCTTGTCTATAAATGAACGTGAGGTACATGCACAGATAGCGATATGTTGATGTTGTAATTGTTCTTTCACGGCGACAGTTATTATTTTGCAAAAGTAAGCGATTTCCTTAACAATTTTCCATGAAGCTATCAGTAAAAAGAAAAACGCGGGAACAAAACGAAAGAACTCACTCTACTGCATGCAGAAATCGCTTCCAACTGGTTTTCCCCGTCTGTTTATTGTGATTATTCCATATATATGATATTTTTCCCACGATATTTTCTTCGGGCAACAAACCCCAATAGCGTGAGTCGCGAGAATCAAAGACATGGTCGCCTGCCATAAAATAATAGTTCTTACGGAAGGTATAGTCGGTAATGACGCTGTCGTTCAAATAGACTCGTCCGTTGCGTACGCTTACTTGCTTGTGAGTTTCATATTCCAGTACTTTATTGTACAGAACAACGTTCATTGTGTCAATTACTATACGGTCTCCCGAACCCGGGATATATAGCGGACCGAAATTCTTGACGTTCCAATCGTAACGATCGTCGAACGGAAAGCATCGCCATAAGGATTCGTTGATCAATGTATCCGGCATTTGTGCAAACGCTTGTTGCTTCTCGACAGATCCCAACGGTTTGTCCAACCCTTTCACCTTGTAAATGCCACGCTCGATATAGAACGTATCACCCGGAATGGCCACGCAGCGTTTTGCGTAGTTGATAGAGAGATCCAAACCGATGCGATTCCAATCCGTAGCGGGGTAGTTGAACACGAGTACGTCGTTGCGGCGAACTTTGCGTAAGCCGGGGAAACGACTGATACGAAACGTATCGCCTGGCTCGTGAGAAAAGAAATTGCGCACGATGCGTCCGCCCAGCACCAATTTGCCTACAATAATTTTGTCGCCGGCCATGATAGCCGGTTCCATAGAAGACGTCGGAACGACGTAATTTGCGAACACTGTCATCTTTATGAACACTGTCACGATGACCGTTGCAACGATTAGCACAACGTAAAACGCTATTTCTTTCAAGATTTTTAGAATGCGTTGCTTCATGGGTGATTTGTTTGAATGTGCCCGACAAAGATACGACAATTTGGCTTTTTTATGCCCGTATGTGATAAAAATAACTAACTCGCAAAATAAAATAAGAAAGCGCGAAAATCAAATAACTTACGAGGAAAAATAGCGCAGATAGTTCGTTGTTTTCGTGTGTAAGGAATTTGTTTTATATTTGTGCGAAAATCGAGATATACCAAACGCAAAACTGATATGCTGATACTCTATTACGTATATGCCGTAGTGGTCGCGCTTCCTATATTTCTGCTCTTAACGATATTAACGGCCTTAGTTACCATCATAGGCTCGTTAGTTGGTGACGCACGAGTATGGGGATATTATCCGGGCAAGGTCTGGTCTATACTCGTGTGCTTTATTTTGTTGATTCCCGTGCGCGTATATGGCAGAGAGAAAGTCAAGAAAGGCACTTCCTACGTCTTTGTGGCCAATCATCAAGGGGCATTTGATATTTTTCTGATTTATGGTTTTTTGGGGCGCAATTTCAAGTGGATGATGAAGCAGAGTTTACGCAATATCCCATTGGTGGGAAAAGCCTGTGAAGCCGCCGGACATATTTTCGTTAGTCGCTCCGCATCAAAAAAAGTATTGGATACGATCGCACAAGCAGAGCACTCGTTAGTAAACGGCGTTTCATTGGTAGTTTTCCCAGAAGGTGCGCGCACTTACAACGGTTGTCTTACTCCTTTCAAACGCGGTGCGTATCAGTTGGCAGACGATTTGCAACTTGCGGTAGTACCTATGACTATCAACGGTTCTTTCGAAATTCTGCCACGTACTCGCAAATGGTTGCGCCCGCACCGGCTAACGCTCACTATTCACGACCCTATTTCTCCGCAAGGGCGAGGAATCGAAAACGTAAAGGCGAGTATGGAGATTTCTTACAGAGTCATTGAAAGCGGCTTAAAACCAAAATATCGCAACGTCTAATTATCTTTGCCGTTCAGCATATCTTCTAATTTTATCAACTCGTCGCGGTATTGCGCAGCCTCTATGAACTCCAAACGCTTGGCGGCCTCCTGCATCAATCTCCGTGTCCGCTCAATCGCTTTCCCTAATTGTGTTTTACTCATGTACTGCACAATCGGATCCGCCGCCAATGAAATGCTCTCAGGTTCGGCGTATGCGCGAGAAGTGTCGGTTGATGTCAGAGTAGCATCGGACGAGAAAATATTCAAGTGCCTTGCCTTACGAATTTGTTGGGGAGTGATGTGATGTTGCGCGTTGTAGGCGAGTTGTTTCTCGCGGCGGCGATTGGTTTCGTCAATCGTTAGTTGCATACTCTCGGTAATTATGTCGGCATACATGATTACTTTTCCGTTAATATTTCTCGCCGCGCGCCCCGCCGTCTGTGTCAGTGAACGGTGCGAGCGTAAAAATCCTTCCTTGTCAGCGTCAAGAATAGCCACCAACGATACTTCCGGCAGGTCTAAGCCTTCGCGCAAAAGATTCACGCCTATTAATACGTCATACAGCCCTTGTCGTAAATCATCCATGATTTTTATGCGTTCCAGCGTTTCTACGTCGCTGTGTATATAGTTGCAACGCACGCCGTGCCGCAACAAAAAATCAGCCAGCTCTTCGGCCATTCGTTTGGTAAGCGTCGTCACCAGCACACGCTCGTTCTTTTCTACACGCAGCTGAATTTCTTCCATCAAATCATCGATTTGATTCAAGCTCGGGCGCACGTCTATCACCGGATCAAGCAATCCTGTCGGACGGATGACTTGTTCTACGACGATACCCTCGCTTCGTGCCAGCTCATACTCCGCCGGTGTGGCACTGACGTATATGACTTGTTTCGTCAACGTCTCAAATTCTTCGAACGACAACGGACGATTGTCCAATGCCGCCGGTAAACGGAAACCATATTCGACTAAATTGGTTTTACGAGCGCGGTCGCCACCATACATAGCTCGCACCTGAGGCACGCTAACGTGGCTCTCGTCAATAATTGTTATGTAATCTTTTGGAAAGAAATCCAATAAACAATACGGACGAGTGCCTGCTGTGCGTCCATCGAAGTAGCGGGAATAATTTTCTATACCCGAACAATGCCCAAGCTCGCGTATCATTTCCATATCATACGTGACTCGTTCGTGTAGCCGCTTTGCTTCTAATGGTTTCCCCGTAGCTTCGAAGTAGGAGACCCGTTGCGTCAGGTCGTCTTCAATGGCATGGATAGCACGAGCGACCGTCTCTTTCGTCGTCATAAAGAGGTTGGCCGGATAGATCTTGTACGTATCGAAACGCCCTGTCGTGTAATTACTCACAGGATCGACCTCCTCAATACTATCTACCTCCTCACCCCAAAAGACGACTCGCAAAATATGGTCGGAATAGGCCAGCGCAATATCTACCGTGTCGCCGCGTACGCGGAAGTTGCCGCGATTCAGATCAAGGTCGTTGCGGATGTACAGACTATCCACCAAACGCCTCAGAAAAACGTTACGACTATACGCCCGCCCTTGCTGTAATTCGATAACATTGTTATAAAAATCCGCAGGATTGCCCATGCCGTAAATACACGACACGGAAGAGACCACGATGACGTCTTTTCGGCCGGACAACAAAGCAGATGTGGCTGCGAGGCGAAGTTTATCTATCTCGTCGTTAATGGCTAAATCTTTTTCGATATAGGTGTCCGATCCCGGCAAATAGGCCTCCGGCTGATAATAATCGTAGTACGAGACATAATACTCTACCGCGTTGTTCGGAAAGAAGCTCTTGAATTCGGCATATAACTGCGCTGCCAACGTTTTGTTGTGGCTGAGTATGAGTGCCGGCTTACCTATGTTTTGAATCACGTTCGCTATCGTAAACGTCTTGCCGGAGCCGGTTACGCCCAATAATGTTTGAGCCGGAAGGCCGCTACGTATTCCTTCCGTCAACTGCGCAATGGCTTCCGGCTGGTCGCCTGTCGGTAGATAATCCGATGTTAACTGAAACTCCAACGCAACTCCTTCTTTTAGGCGGCTAAATTAGGAACAATCCGGCAGTAATCAAAGGAAACGCGCGACAACCGATATTTTTTCCGACTATCTTCTCGTTTTTTCTTCGTAAGATATTTTTATAAGCGAGTAAGTTATTGGCACAAGAAAGTTGCATATAAAAACAACAATGGGAGACCGACAAATAACGTCAATCCCCCATTGTTAGAGATAGATAAAAAGTGTCCTATAATTTACGGATACCTTTTGTTTGCGCTTTATCCGTCACTTCTACTACACTGATCGCATAACCTCCGCCGGGCGCCGACTTTTGTGTCAGTTTGGATTTGGAGGTAACGACGGCCTTGCGAATCGTATAAGCCTGCGGATTCGTCTTGTAATGTGCGTCGGGCGCATCGGCATAGATCGTAGCGATATATTGCTTGCTCGGATCCAAAAAATCGAATGCCACACGCGAGGTAAACCCTTTCTCACCGCAAACATTTCCTACGAACCAACGATTGCCACCTTTCTCTTTGCGTGCAATGGTGATGTATTCACCCGGTTCGGCTTCCAAATACTTCGATTCGTCCCAATCTAACGCGACATCTTTAATGAATTGAAACGCATCAAGGAATCGACTGTAATGTTCCGGCAGGTCGGCGGCCATTTGCAACGGGCTATACATCGTCACGTATAGTGCTAATTGATTGGCGAGCGTAGCATTTACGTGCGAGTTATTGGACGGAGTTATTTTGGAAAGTTCCATCTCAAAAATACCCGGCGTGTAATCCATCGGACCTCCCATCAAACGCGTAAATGGAAGTATGGTCACATGATTAGGTTTGCTCCCGCCGAATGCCTGATACTCCGTTCCGCGCGCAGATTCGTTTCCTATGAGATTCGGATATGTACGATAGATGCCGGTCGGACGTACGGCTTCGTGCGCATTGACCATGATTTTATATTCGGCGGCTTTCTCAATCGCTAACTGATAGTGATTGTTCGTCCACTGACTGTAATGATGATCGCCGCGCGGGATGATATCGCCCACATAACCGCTCTTCAAGGCATCATATCCGTTGTCCTTCATAAACTGATAGGCGCGATCGATATGGCGTTCGTAGTTGCGCGTAGACGAGGATGTCTCGTGATGCATAATCATCTTGATGCCTTTCGATGCCGCATAGCGATGAATCGCTTGTACGTCGAAGTCGGGATAAGGAGTGACGAAATCGAACACATAATCTTTGGAATTGCCAAACCAATCTTCCCAGCCGATATTCCAACCTTCGACGAGTAGCGCATCAAAGCCGTGTTCGGAAGCAAAGTCTATGAATTTCTTCACATGCTCGTTCGTCGCGCCATGCGTACCGTTGGGTTTCACTTTCGAATAGTCCGTAACGCCGATTTGCACGCTCGGTAAGTCATTGGTGTACGCCCATGTTTTAGAACCGACAATCATTTCCCACCAAACTCCCATATATTTTACCGGTTTAATCCACGATGTGTCTGCGATCTTACAAGGTTCGTTCAAGTTCAGCGTCATGCGTGAAGCTAAAATATCCCGCGCATCGTCACTAACGACGACCGTACGCCACGGACTGGTGCAAGGAGCTTGCAAATGCCCTTTCGTACCGTCGGAATCAGGCGTTAACCACGATTCAAAGACGAAGTTCTTATCATCGAGATTGAGGTGCATACACGCATAGTTGAGCAAAGCGGCTTCGTGCAGATTGATATACAAACCGTCAGCCGTTTTCATCTGCAATGAAGTCTGCACGCCGGTAGGAGAGAATGGCGTTTGCGATGAGTTAGGCGTAATAGCCCCAGACATCAAGCCGCGAATCTCCGATAAGCGGGAAGTCGTATAGTCATACTCTTGCGTGTCGTAATCTCCGGGTATCCACATCGCCGTATGGTCTCCCGTCATGGCAAACTGAGTATACTCCTCCTTTACAACGAAGTAGATGAGGTTTTTTTGCTGTGGGAACTCATAGCGAAAACCTAACCCGTCATCAAAAAGGCGAAAGCGGATGAGCATAAGACGTTCGGTAGCCGGCTGACTGAGGGTGACTGCCAATTCGTTGTAGTGATTGCGAATTTCTTTCTCCTCGCCCCAAACAGGTTCCCAAGTCTCGTTAAAACTTGCCGTTTCCGTTTTGTCAATACGAAAACCCGTTTGCAAATTAGTGCGTGAGTCCGTGTTGACCGGTACTTGCCCTTCGGCAGAGAAATCATCATAAGCGCGTTTAACGCCTTCGGGAATCAACTCCAATCCGAGTTTACTGGGCAGAATAACGGCTTTGCCTTTGTAACTAAGGGCGTACGTAGGCGCACCGCCGCTCGAAAGCTCAAAAGTCATCACCAAATTTCCATTGGGAGACGTCAGTGTTTGCGCACTCGCCGCGCAACACGAAATCGCGAGGGCGGCTAGTACGCTTTTCCATTTCCTATTTCTATTCATATATGT
>JAISIB010000188.1 GCA_031262265.1 Prevotellaceae bacterium | reverse complement strand
TTATTATTGTCGGACTTTTACAGTATCATGGGCGACATCCGGCATACGTTACAGCAAATGCCCGAAGCCTATGCCGCCTATGACTCCGCACTCGTCTACAACCCCGACAACATTGGTGCCCTAAATAACTACGCCTACTACCTATCCATTGAACGTCGTGACCTCGACCGTGCCGCCGAAATGTCTTTCAAGACCGTCAAAGCCGAACCCCAAAACCCGACTTATCTGGACACTTACGCATGGATACTCTTCGAACAAAAAAACTACGGACAGGCACGCATCTACATAGACCAAGCCCTGAAAGCCATTGGTGACGAGACCGATGGAAACGAAGTCATCCTCGAACATGCAGGAGATATATACAGCAAAATCGACGAACGAGAACAAGCCGTCAACCTATGGAAACAAGCCGCGACGGCCACCGAAAGCCCCTCGTCCGTACTATTGAAGAAAATACGAAAGAAAAAGTATATCCGTCCATGAGCAAACCGCTTGTCCGACTCACAATTCTTTTGATGTCGGTGCTGCTATTCACCGCCTGCGCCAGTCGTCAATTGCTCTCCGACCGAACATTGACAACGACTACCGCCCGCTTAACAGCCACCATACAAACCGACACCGACGAGAGCGGCACGCTTAGTGCTAACCTCAAGTTTTGTCGTGACCGGCTTATCCGTATCTCTTTCCTGATGCCCGTATTGCGCTCCGAAGCCGCCCGTTTGGAATTCACACCTGACAGCATCCTCTACATAGACCGCACTACGCGCCGCTATGCTCACCTGAGCTACCGCGAGTTGGCTGCACAACGCACCACTCTACCTATGATAGATACCCGCTTGTCGTATCGACGAATGCAAGCCTATGTATTACGTCTACTCGACGGACACGCAGACGCCGATGCTCCGTTGCTATTACCGCCACTAAGACTACGCATGCAACTAACCGACATCAACGTCTCCGATGACGTTATCGAACCGACACCATTGCCTCGACGCTATACGCCGGCCACCATCGCCCAACTCCTTCAACTTCCTGAACCATGAAGCTACGCACACTACTCATCGCCTGCTTGTGGCTCTGCACCACCATACTGACGGCACAGACGCTGAATGTGCTGGAAGGCCAGCGTACAGCCCTTCAAAAACAAATACAAGCCTCGGAAAAGCTTCTAAATTCGGCTACAAAAAGTTATACCAGCCAACTAAACAGCCTGACCCTCATCAACGGACAAATCTCCGAAAGACAAAAACTTATCACTTTGATGACTCGAGAGGTACAAGCCCTCGCTCGCCAAATCACTTCCCTCAATCGACAGATACGCGAACTGGAATCCTCTCTGAAAGACCGACGAAACAAATACGATGCCTCTGTACAGTACCTCCGCAAGAATCGCACCGTACAAGACCAACTGTTGTTTATCTTCTCCGCAGAAAACCTCAACCAAGCTTATCGTCGCTTACGCTACGTACGTGAGTACGCCACCTTCCAACGCTTGCAGGGCGAAGAAATACAAGAGAAGCAACTCAGTCTCACTCGTAAGCGAGAAGAACTGACCGCTACCAGGCAAAAACGAGAAGCTCTCTTAAAAGAACAACAAGGCGAGAAAAATACTTTAGAAACCCAAGTAAAAGAACAACGCCGTATCTTAACCAACCTACAACGTCGACAAAGAGGTTTGCAAGACGAACTCTCGAAACAACGGCGTCAAGCCCAACAACTGAATGCCCGCATTGACGCTCTTATCAACGCCGAAATCGAAAAAGTAAACAACCGTGCTGCCACCGCAGAGGGTCGTGCCCCCACTCCCTCGCCCAAAGACGCTACCCCGATGAAAGGTTTCACCATGAGCAAAGCCGATCGAGAACTATCCGGCTCATTCGTCAGCAATCGCGGCAAGCTGCCCGTACCCGTGACCGGTGATTTCGCCATTACCAATCGTTACGGACAGTACAACGTGAGCGGCCTGCGCGGCGTCAAGCTCGATAACAAAGGAATTGATATTCAAGCTCAACCCGGCGCACAGGCGCGCGCCATCTTCAACGGTGAAGTCAGTGCCGTCTTCCGTTTCCAAGGCAACGGGCTGTACAATGTTCTCGTACGTCACGGCAATTACATCTCCGTCTACTGCAATCTTTCGTCTACCTCTGTCAAACAAGGCGACCGCGTAAAGACCGGACAGACGCTCGGGAGAATCTTTTCCGATAGCCGCGACGGCAACCGTACGGTGCTGCATTTTCAGCTCCGCAAGGAACGAGACCAAATGAACCCGGAAGTGTGGTTGGATAAGTAACAAAAAAACTCCCCGAGCGACAAAAGTCACTGGGGAGCCATCCACGTAATGTTTTTACAAACAAACCGAACACGTTTCTTTACTTCCGCGCGCCCAATTCGTTGTTTACGTTGTACGTACCACAATCGCCGGCCAATTTCAGGCGTTTGACGATGTTCAGCGCAGTAGCTTCCTCTTCCACTTGCTCGGCAATGAACCAAGAAAGAAAATCGGTCGTCGAATAGTCTTTTTCATCTTCGGCTATGGCTACCAGCTCGTTTATCATTTTCGATACTTTCTTTTCGTGTGACAACGTGGCCTCGAATACTTCCAACGGCGAACCCCAGCCCTGCGGTACAACGTCTATTTTGTCAACCAGCGGCGTGCCTTCGCGCTCTACCAAATAATTCGCCAATTTGCAGGCGTGCTCCATTTCCTCCTCATACTGAACTTTCATCCAATGTGCGAATCCGTCATACCCTTCTTTGGAGAAGAAGAATGACATGGAAAGATACAAGTTGGCAGACCACATCTCTGCGGTGATCTGCGTGTTAATTGCTTTCTGTAATTTTTCGCTAATCATACTGTCATGATTTTAATGTTTAACAATTGGGTTAACTGAAATCTTCCGATAAATATCCTTTGGGAAGCTCGCGGCAGTTGTAGCCGCAAGCCATGATTTCTCCGTACGCACCAGCCGAACGCAGCGCAACGAAATCGCCGCGATGCACACGATTGAGGTCTATCGCTTTACCGAATACGTCTGTCGACTCACAAATAGGCCCTACGACATCGTATGTCTCCGCCGGCTCGTCCGACGAGAGGTTTTCTATCTTGTGATAAGCCTGATAAAGTGCCGGACGTATTAAGTCTGTAAAACCTGCGTCCAACATGGCAAACTGTTTCGTTACTCCTTGTTTGACATAGAGCACGCGACTGATTAAACTACCGCACTGTCCGACGATAGAACGCCCCGGTTCGAAGTGTACCTGCTGACCCGGACGTACTTTCAGGTGTTGTGCGATCGTAGCGAAGTAGGTTTCAAAATCCGGAACGGGCTGTCGATTCGGATGCTTGTAATCTATACCCAGACCTCCGCCCAGATTAATATGTTCCACCTGAATGTTTCGTTGCGCCAGACTGTCTTGTATATCGTTCACACGGTTGCACAACGCAATAAAGTCACTCATATCAAGTATTTGCGAACCGATATGAAAATGAATACCGATGAGACGAATATGAGAGAGTGAGAGAGCCAAATCAATCGCCTCGTCCAGAAATTCCATGTTGATACCAAACTTATTTTCCGCCAGTCCGGTAGTGATATTGCTATGAGTATGCGCACCCACGTTCGGATTAATACGGAAAGCTACCTGCGCTGTTTTTCCGCACGCGGTCGCCAGTTGATTGATGACTTCCAGTTCGGGCATCGACTCTACGTTGAAACAGAAAATGTCATGTTCCAAGCCCAACTCGATCTCCCAATCTGCCTTTGCCACACCTGCAAATACAATTTGTGAGGCAGGTATACCTGCTTTCAACGCGGCCTTGACTTCGCCGCCGCTCACACAGTCGGCTCCCAATCCTGCTTCGCGGATTATGCCGAGTATCTTCGCATTCGCATTGGCTTTGATAGCGTAATGAACGTGGTAGTTATTGTAACGAGCGGCTTCGTTATTCACCGTTTGAAGCGTCTTGCGAAGCAATGTCGTATCGTAGTAGTAAAACGGAGTTCGCACCGTCTTAAATGCTTCGATGGGAAATATTCCTTTCATGTTATGTAGTGGTTATAGTTGCTCGTTGAACAATACATCACTTAGAGCTTGCAAGGCGCGCTGCTTATCGCACTCACGCACGAGGAAAGATATGTTATAATTGCTGCCTCCGTAGGAAATCATACGAACAGGTACGTCTTTCATCGCCGCCACGGCACGCGCTTCAAAGCCTACGTTCTCCCATTCCAAGTCGCCTACCACACAGATAATGCACATATCGTTGTCTACCGTCACGGTACCGTATTTTTTCAGGTCGTTGACGATTTCATTCAAGTGTCGATGATTGTCTATGGAGACGGATACGCCGACTTCGGACGTACATACCATATCGATCGACGTGCGATAGCTCTCAAATATCTCAAACACTTTGCGCAAGAAACCGTGAGCCAACAACATGCGGCTCGACTTGATTTTTATAGCCGTAATGCTGTCTTTCGCAGCCACAGCCTTTATCTTTCCCTTTTCTGTTTCGTTGGAAATGAGCGTACCTTGTGCCGTCGGACTCATTGTATTAAGCAATCGAACGGGGATATTGGCGTATTTAGCCGGCTGAATACATGTCGGATGTAGAATCTTTGCCCCAAAATAGGCCAGCTCGGCCGCTTCCTCAAAGTGAAGTTGTCGAACGGGTGCTGTGTGCGACACCACGCGCGGGTCATTATTATGCATCCCGTCAATGTCCGTCCAAATTTGTATCTCGTCCGCACTGATAGCTGCTCCGATGAGCGAAGCCGTATAGTCGCTGCCGCCCCGTTGCAGGTTGTCTACCTCTCCGTATGCGTTGCGGCAGATAAATCCTTGCGTGATGTAAATTTCAGCTTCCTGTTGTTGCAACAAAGCCAATAGTTTCTCTTTGATATATGCCGGATCCGGCTCAGCATTCTTGTCGGTACGCATAAAATCCAATGCAGGAATCATCACTGCTTTTTGATTTTGTTCCAACAAGTATTGATAAAACATAGCCGTAGAGATGAGTTCTCCTTGCGCCAGAATGGCTTTTTCTTCAAACAAAGTGAACAGCCCTTTCGCCAACGAACGGATATAATCAAAATGCAGTTTAATCATTTCCCAAGCTTTCGTCTGCGAGGCTTCCGTGACGTACAGCTCCTTAATATGTCGCTTGTATTGGTTCTCCAACCGATTGATTACTTCGTTAGCTCCATCGGGGTTTTTTCGATGTAAGTAGTCGGCTATCTCTACCAAGGTGTTCGTCGTACCGGCCATAGCCGACAAAACCACTATTTTCTGTTCTCCGTTACACACCAAGCAGGCTACGTCTTTGATTCGTTGTGCCGAACCTACCGACGTACCGCCGAATTTTAATACCTTCATGGTTTGTTATCTTCTTGATTTGTTTGATTTGTTTCTTTCAGTTCCGGATGATATTCTTCCGTTACGTCCGTCAGTCGATGTCCGCTACACCGTAACACTCTCCCTGGATACGCCTGCACCAGATGCAGGTTGTGCGTTGACATAACTACCGCCGAACCCTGCCGGCATATCGAATGGAGCAACCGCGCTATGGCGTCTCCCGTTTCGGCATCCAAATTACCCGTTGGTTCGTCGGCCAGAATCAATGACGGTGAGTTTAGTGTCGCCCGTGCAATCACAATACGCTGTTGCTCACCTCCGGAAAGCTCGCTGGGCATCTTGTATCCTTTATTTTCCATGCCCACCTGCCGTAACACCTCGGCAATGCGTTCTTCGATTTTGCTTTTATCACGCCAACCCGTAGCTTGTAGCACGAACCAAAGGTTCTCGTATACAGTACGGTCGGTCAGCAATTGAAAATCCTGAAATACGATACCCAACCGCCTCCGCAGCTGCGGAATACGCCAGCGACGCAACGCCCGCAAGTCATAATCCAACACTCCTGCTTCGCCTGCTGCAATGTCAAGCTCGGCGTACAGCGTTTTCAGCAGACTGGTCTTCCCCGACCCAACACGACCTATCAGATAAAAGAAATCTCCGGGACGAACCTCCCAGTTGACGCCTTCCAGTACAAGATGTTCTTGTTGGCGTATTTCCACGTCTTTGTATCGGATGAGTAGGTCTTTTTCCATCGCTTAGTGTTTTTTCCACGTCGGCTCATGCCGTTCTATCAATTCGTTCACCAAATCCTCGATGCGGAACCCCTTCTCCGACAACAATACCATCGCATGATAAAGCATATCCGAGCCTTCATATATCATCCGTTCGTCACTCCCGTTGGTAGCTTCGATAATCATTTCGACGGTTTCTTCTCCTACTTTCTGTGCGATACGGTTGATACCGGAACGAAACAATTCTGTCGTATAAGAGCCTTCTGGCATCTGGGCTTTGCGCCGTTCTATAACATCTTGCAATTGATGCAAAAACAATAAAGGATCTGCCTTGTTCTCTTCACCCCAACAAGTATCCGTACCCGTGTGGCATACCGCGCCAACGGGTTTTACCTTGACAAGCAACGCATCACCGTCGCAATCGCTCCCGATGGATACCACATTCAAGTAATTTCCACTCGTCTCCCCTTTTGTCCATAGACGTTGTTTCGAGCGACTATAAAATGTCACGCGTCCTGTTTGCAGCGTCTGTTCATAAGCAGCAGCATTCATATAGCCAAGCATCAACACTTGGCGCGTATCGTAATCTTGGATAACGGCGGGTACCAACCCGTCCATTTTAGCAAAATCAATGTCGTTCATTGCCTCACTGTTATACCTTCCGCGCAAAGATATGATTTTAATTTCGGAATTGATATATCCCCAAAGTGAAAAACGCCCGCCGCCAACGCAGCATCTGCCTTACCGAACACAAAGGCGTCTCTAAAATGTTCAAGACATCCTGCCCCACCCGATGCAATAATGGGAATACTTAGCGAATCAGCCAGTGTCGCCAATGCTTCGTTGGCGTAGCCCGTGCGTACGCCATCGTGATTCATACTGGTGAAAAGCAGTTCGCCCGCCCCACGCTCCTGCGCTTCGTGCGCCCAATCAAACAGTTTGTATTTCGTAGGGATACGTCCGCCGTTCAGATAGCATAACCATCCTTCATCGTCCTGTCTGGCGTCTACCGCCAGCACGCATACTTGAGAGCCGAAATGTCCGGCGATCTCATCAATCAATGATGGACGACGCAATGCCGCCGAATTAACCGATATTTTGTCGGCTCCGGCATTCAACAAGCGTTCCACGTCACTTAGTTCGTGAATACCACCACCCACGGTAAACGGAATATTAATAGTGGCCGCGATACGACTGACCAGTTCGGCAAACGTTTTTCTCCCTTCGTGACTGGCCGTAATATCCAGAAATACTAATTCATCGGCTCCTTGTTCACTATACGCCCGCCCTAATTCTATGGGATCTCCGGCTTGCCTTAAGTTTACGAAATTCGTTCCTTTTACTGTCTGTCCGTCCTTTATGTCAAGACATGGTATAATTCGTTTCGCTAACATATTCCTATTTTTTTCAATCCTCTCCGAATAGAAAGTAAACCAAAATCCGCCGGACAAATTTCTGCCATCGGCACAAAGAAAGTCTCCATCACATCATCCGAAGGGCGTAACAATGAGATGTCCCCCACTCCACAACGGAAAAACATATCGACGGTATGTACTTCAAATCCGCTGTACGGGTAGATATTGGGCAACGAGAATAAAAATGTGACCTCGGAAACTTCCAATCCCGTCTCTTCCTTGACCTCGCGACGCACTCCGTCTTCGGCAGTCTCACCTATATCCACAAAACCACCGGGCAAATCCAACGTTCCTCGTGCGGGGTCTTTGGCACGGCGGCACACCAATAGCCGATTGTCCGCATCCGTAATCAATGCCACCGTCGCAGTTGACGGATTGAAATAATAAACAAACCCGCATGCTTCACACCGCTTGGATTTTTCGTTGTTTTCCGTGAAACGCGGCGAACCACATTGCGGGCAATAGCGAAAGAGATGCAACGGATGCTCGCTCATCATCCTTTCTGTATATAGTTCGTTAACCAATCAGCAACTTCAGACGTCTTGTAAGCCGGCACTCCTTCTATTTGGATGTCAGCCGTACGTACGCCTGCCTCAATAGAGGCTCCGACAGCCTTACGTATCAACGCCGCTTCGGCAACCAAACCAAAAGCCGTTTCAAACATCATGGCCGCAGAGAGTACCGTAGCCAACGGATTCGCAATATTCTGTCCGGCAGCCTGCGGCCACGAACCGTGTATCGGTTCAAACACTGATGTATGTACTCCGACAGAAGCCGACGGGAGCAATCCCATCGAACCTGTGATAACAGAAGCCTCGTCCGTCAGAATATCTCCAAACATATTCTCCGTAACAATTACGTCAAAAGATTTCGGCCACTGTATCAGACGCATGGCAACGTTGTCTACGAACATATATTCTACCTCTACTTCGGGATAGCGCGGAGCTATTTCCTGCGCCACCTGACGCCATAAACGCGATGTAGCCAGCACATTCGCTTTGTCCACAACCGTTAGTTTCTTACGTCTCTTCATGGCATATTCAAAAGCCAACACAACGATACGCTCCACTTCCTTACGCGTATAGACACACGTATCGTAAGCCGTATTTCCATCTTCCGAACGTCCTTGCGGCCGACCAAAATAAAGTCCGCCCGTCAGCTCGCGGATACAAAGTAAGTCCGCACCCGCCACCAGTTCCGTGCGCAACGGCGAATGATGCACCAGTGATTCAAACGTAGTAATCGGACGTAAATTAGCATAAAGCCCCAATCGGCTACGCATCGCCAACAATCCCTGTTCGGGACGCACGCGCGCCGAAGGATCATTATCAAATTTCGGATCCCCCACAGCACCAAATAGCACAGCATCGCTCTGCATACATAATTGATGCGTCTCTTCGGGATAAGGATTGCCGGTGGCTTCGATAGCTGCCGCCCCGCATAGTCCGTAGGAGTATGTCAGTTCGTGCCGGTTCTTTTCACAGATGGCCTTCACAACGCGCATGGCCGCTTCAACGATTTCGGTGCCGATACCGTCGCCCGGTAATACAGCAAGGTTAAGTCTCATAGAGTGTTATTATATTAATGTTGTTCTATCCATTGACGAGCATTCACGAAAGCTTCTATCCAAGGCGTTACTTCGTCCGTTTGTGCGCGGTCGGAAGGATACCAACCGTTCTGCCAAGGGAATACGGCACGTTCCAAATGCGGCATCATCGCCAAATGACGACCATCGGCACTGGCCAATGCCGCTACGTTGTACTTCGAACCGTTCGGATTGCCCGGGTATTCGCCATAGGCGTACTTCGCCGCAATGTGATAGTCGGACTCCGCAGCCGGTAACTCAAACTTTCCTTCACCATGTGCGACCCAAATACCCAATTTGCTCCCGCTCAAAGAACCGAACATCACGCTATGATTTTCGGGAATAACGATCGAGAGAAAACCCGATTCGAACTTATGTGAATCATTGTGTCTCATACGGCCGCCCGATCCAAGCAAGTCTAATTCCATCATCAATTGACAACCGTTGCAAATCCCCAACGAAAGGGTGTCTTTGCGTGCGTAAAAACGATCCAACGTCTGCTTGGCTTTTTCGTTAAAAAGAAACGCCCCCGCCCAACCTTTGGCGCTGCCTAACACATCGGAGTTGGAAAAACCACCGCAAAAGACAATCAGATGAATATCGTTGAGCGTCTCTCGGCCACTGACCAAGTCCGTCATCGTCACGTCTTTCACATCGAAACCGGCCAAATAGAGCGAGTAAGCCATCTCGCGTTCGCCGTTCGTTCCTTTTTCACGGATGATAGCCGCACGGACGCCCGTTGAAGTTCGACGGTCGGCCGACAATCCGTAAGAAGACAACTTGCCGGTAAACCTTTGCGGGAAAGCCATTGTTACAGGCTGCTCCTTATAATGAGCGAAGCGTTCATCGGCACATCCGTTCATCGACTGATGAGAATCCAGACGATGCGACGAAGCATACCAAATATCGCGCAAAGCATCTATATCAAATGTATAATGTTTCTCGTCTTTCGTAATATGTAACTGGCGACCCGCAGCCGGCGACCCGAGTAATGTGTAACCCACGC
The DNA here is from genome assembly GCA_031262265.1 of Prevotellaceae bacterium. Classification (GTDB taxonomy): domain Bacteria; phylum Bacteroidota; class Bacteroidia; order Bacteroidales; family Bacteroidaceae; genus JAISIB01. The sequence continues at coordinate 19,930 of JAISIB010000188.1, read as the reverse complement.
CGGCATCAAGAAGAAGCTTTTGCACCTCTGTTTTATGTTTACTCTGTATTTGTATCACGACGCCCGGATTCTCGGCGAAGAGTATTTTTACTAAATCCATCTCTTGGATACCATCCAACGAGAGCTTCAATCCGCCTGTCGTATTAGAGAAACACATTTCCAACAACGTAGTTATTAGTCCGCCGGCCGAAATATCATGTCCGGCGAGTAAGAGTTGTCGCTTCACCAAAGTCTGTACGACCAAGAATGCGTCACGGAAATATTCGGCGTCTTGTACGCAGGGAACCTCATCGCCTACCTTACCTAACGTTTGCGCTAAGGCCGAACCACCAAGCTTCAAGCGGTCGAAACTAAAATCAATGTGGTAGATTAAAGTATGTTCGTCGTTCAGTAACACAGGTGACACCGTCTTTTGAACATCGTCCGTCTCAGCACCCGCTGATACGATAACCGTACCCGGCGATATGACTTTACTTCCGTCGGGATATTTTTGAGTCATCGATAGCGAGTCTTTTCCCGTAGGTACGTTGATACCCAACGCGCAACAGAAGTCGCTAAGCGATTTAACCGCCGTATACAAACGCGCGTCTTCTCCCTTTTGCGAACGACACGGCCACATCCAATTAGCCGATAAGGATACACTATCCAACCCGTCGGTCAACGACGCCCATACGAGATTGGTCAATGCTTCGGCTACCGCCAACACCGATCCGGCGGCCGCATCGGCCAATGCCGCCTGCGGAGCATGACCGATAGAAGTCGCAATGCCTTTATGTCCTCGATAATCAAGCGCCACTACGCCGCAATCGCTCAATGGCAATTGTAACTGCCCCTGACACTGTTGGCGAGCAATTTTTCCGGTTACGGAACGGTCTACTTTGTTTGTGAGCCAATCTTTACAAGCTACCGCCTCCAACTGTAATACGTTGGAAAGATATGTAAGTATGGCCTCGGCGTGCCTATCGTACGACGGAGTGGCGTAATGTTGCTGCACCGTTTCGTCTACCATGTATGTTTTCGGTGACGAACCGAACATTTGCGCCACAGCCAAGTCGAACGGACGAACGCCATCCGCTTGTTGGAATGCAAAGCGGTGATCGCCGGTAGTTTTCCCTACCACGTACATTGGTGCGCGCTCACGGTCTGCAATCTGCCGTACGCGGGCGATCGCTTCTTCCTTAATGAGTAAACCCATCCGCTCTTGTGATTCGTTAGCGATTATTTCTTTGGCAGACAACGTTTGATCACCGATAGGTAACTTACTCATATCTATTCACCCGCCACAATCTTCCACCAATTCCGACAGACAATTGACATGCCCGGCCGAACCGTGGTCATGAATAGACACTACCGGATTTTCATCTTCTTCGCACAACGCGCGTACCACGTTATAAGTACGTTTTTGCATTTCGGCATTGGCGCGCTGCACGGCGTTCAGTTCGATGCCGCTACTATATCTTCCCGTATCTACCGACGATACCGAGCCGCCACCCAATCCGATTCTATAATTATCGCCGCCCATGACTACGATTTGATTGCCTGTCTCCGGTTTTCCTTTTAGACAATCACGCTTCGTGCCGTAGCCTACGCCGCCGGCCAACATAATTACTTTGTCGTAGCCGTAGAGTGTATCGTTCGTATCCTTATTTTCTTGATGTTCAAACGTCAATACCGAACCACAAATCAATGGTTGGCCAAATTTATTCCCGAAATCCGATGCACCATTAGAGGCTTTTATCAATATCTGTTCCGGTGTTTGATAGAGCCACCGGCGCACGGGCAACAGCTCTTCCCACGATTTTCCCCCCTCGCGTGTATATGACGTCATATACACGGCTGTTCCCGCAATCGGCCATGAACCTTTACCACCGCCCATGCGGTCGCGTATTTCACCGCCCGTACCGGTGGAAGCTCCGTTGAATGGCTCAACGGTAGTCGGAAAATTGTGCGTTTCGGCTTTCAGTGACAGCACCGTCTCAATGTCTTTGATAATGAAATAGTCGGACGTCGCGTGATCGGCCGGTGCAAACTGTTCGGCAATAGGTCCTTGGGCGAATGCCACGTTATCTTTGTAGGCAGACAATATTTTGTTGGGATTTTCCTGCGTCGTCTTTTTAATAAGTTGAAAGAGCGACGATTCCATCTCCTTACCGTCAATCACAAACGTGCCGCCGAAGATCTTATGCCGGCAATGTTCCGAATTTATCTGTGCGAAACCGAATACTTCCGAGTCGGTAAGCTTTCGTCCCAAGTCTGTGGATACTTGTTTCAAGTAATCTATTTCTTCTTTCGACAGCGCAAGCCCTTCCTGCTCGTTATAATTTTCAAGATTCTCTATAAATAGTATAGGTTCCGGCTTTCGATCGGTGAAAAACAAGCGTTGATCCAGTCCGTCGTACAACCGTTGTAACATCGGATCATGTTCGGCGTTCTTGGCGGATACGGGAAAATATTCTTCTATACGTTCTATACCCTGTAAACCCATATTCTGAGTTATTTCGACAGCATTGGTACTCCAAGGGGTTATCATCTCACGACGAGGACCTACATAGTATCCCTCCAATTTTTCCTGTAAAAGGCATTCGGCTCCGCCAAACAGCCAACAAAGTTTTTCCAATTCGTGTGATGAGAGTGTCTGACTGCATGCGACGGCGAGCACCGTTACATCGGATCGTTCGGAAGCAGTCTGTTGAAAGAAAAGAATCATGATCTAAATAGGATTCGTGTAATAATCGTACGTTTCCGGCTGAAAGCCGGCACAAAGATACACCTATTTTATTCTCATTGCAACTGCATGTCTTATCTTGCTATAAAAACTCTCCTTCTTATCAAAATAACTAACGAACTTAATGGATTTACAAACGAGGATAATAAAACAACGAACCTTGTTAATAACTCGGCGAATACAGGATAATAACTTGTGAAAACTACATGGAAACTTTGTTAGGTGTTTCGTAGGAATACTCAAAACTATATACTCTAAAAACAACTATGAACTTACCAAAAGGTTGGGGAAAAAGTTTTCCGGTCACTTTACACATAGTTTTCAATAAGTAAGACAGAGAAATATTTTATAAAGTTCTTAACTTTGTACCCTATTAACTAATAGTGGATAACTATACTATATGATTTATTTTCAATAGATAATGTAGTGAATAATAGAGTGAATAGTTCCAACTACATGGTTAATAACGAGACTTACAAGAAAAAGTGTCTTTTGATACCAACATTTTCAACCTAATAATATCAATAGACATTTTTTGTTTGAGAGAAAAATAAAAAACTCTTATTATTATGAATAGTGGAAAAGTATCTAAATCTAACTGGACAGATGAAATAGCTACGCTGAAAGCGCAAAAGAATGCTGTCATTATGGCTCATTATTACCAGACAGGCGATATACAGGATATAGCGGATTATGTAGGCGATAGTTTAGCTTTGGCGCAGTGGGCGGCGCGCACGGATGCAGATATTATAGTGTTATGCGGCGTTCATTTCATGGGTGAGACGGCTAAGATTCTATCGCCTGAAAAGAAAGTGTTGGTACCTGATTTGGCCGCAGGTTGTTCTTTGGCTGATAGTTGTCCGGCGGATAAGTTTGAAGAGTTTGTTCGTTCACATCCGGATTATACGGTTATCTCGTACGTCAATACGACGGCTGCCGTCAAAGCTTTGACGGACGTAGTAGTGACTTCGACTAATGCAAAACAAATCGTAGATAGTTTTCCACCCGATGCGAAACTTATCTTCGGACCTGATCGAAATTTAGGCAATTATATAAATGCTGTCACCGGTCGTAAGATGCTTTTGTGGGACGGTGCTTGTCATGTGCACGAGCAGTTTTCTGTCGAAAAGATAGTTGCTTTGAAGCAGCAATATCCTGATGCAGAAGTGTTGGCTCATCCGGAATGTAAGAGTGCGGTATTGGCATTGGCCGACTACGTAGGTTCTACGGCTGCCCTATTAAAATACTCTATTCGCAGTTCGAAACAAACTTTCATCGTAGCTACCGAATCAGGCATTCTACATGAGATGCAAAAGCAATCTCCTACGAAGACTTTCATACCCGCTCCGCCTAACGATAGTACGTGTGCGTGCAACGAATGTAGTTTCATGCGTCTAAATACGATAGAGAAACTATATGATTGTCTGCGTAACGAGTCGCCGGAAATAGTCGTAGATTCGGAAGTAGCCGCAAAAGCGGTACGTCCGATTCGTCGGATGTTGGAACTCTCCGATCAATTGGGTTTATAACTAATATTTGCTTGCCCAGTTCTCACGATCGAGGTTTCGGTAACCGATAGCTTCGGCTATGTGTGAACTTTGTACATGCGACTTTCCTTCAAGGTCGGCGATCGTACGGGCTACTTTCAGTATCCTGTCGTAAGCGCGTGCCGACAGACTGAACTTTTCCATGGCCGTTTTCAGCATGTGGAGGCTTTGACTATCCGGTTGAGCGTATTCCGTCAATAAGGTCGTATTCATTTGCGCGTTGCAGTGAATGTGAGGATGAGAGGCATAGCGTTGCGCTTGTATTTCACGGGCGCGAATGACTCGTTGACGGATGACATGACTTGGTTCGCTTCGGCGCGTATCGGAAATTTCTTCGAAAGCCACCGGAACAATTTCCACCTGAATATCTATGCGGTCGAGTAGGGGTCCGGAAATTCTATTCAGATATTTTTGTACGGCGGCAGAACCGCATACACATGATCGGGTAGGGTGGTTATAGTACCCACAGGGACAAGGATTCATGGAAGCTATAAGCATAAAGCCGGTCGGATATTCTACTGTCCATTTTACGCGGGAGATAGTTATCTTACGATCTTCCAACGGTTGCCTCAATACTTCCAATACGTCGCGCTTAAACTCGGCTAATTCATCAAGGAAAAGAACGCCGTTGTGAGCGAGACTTATCTCTCCGGGTTGCGGAAAAGATCCTCCCCCTACGAGTGCGGTGGATGAAATAGTGTGATGCGGGTCTCTGAACGGTCGTTGGTGAATGAGAGAAGTATGTTTGCTCAATTTACCGGCTACGGAATGTATTTTGGTGGTTTCCAAACTTTCGTTCAGTGAGAGCGGAGGCAAAATAGACGGTAAGCGTTTTGCCATCATGGATTTGCCGCTACCCGGAGCACCTATCATAATAAGATTATGCCCGCCCGCCGCCGCTATTTCGAGTGCGCGCTTCACATTTTCTTGTCCTTTGACATCGGCAAAATCATCGTCGAAAATATCCGCTTGCGCCGCAAATTCCTCACGCGTATGGACGATGGTCGGTTCGAGGGTGGGGGTTGTTTCATTTAAGAATCGAATGACTTCCGTTAGGTTGCGTATGCCATAAACAGTCAATTTGTTGACGACGGCGGCCTCGCGTGCATTTTCCACAGGCACCATCATTCCCTCGAATCCCAATTCTCGCGCTTTGATGGCAATGGGTAATACTCCTTTGATAGGCTGAACGGTGCCGTCGAGGCTCAATTCGCCCATAATCAAATAGCGTGATAGTTTTTCCGAGCTGACTTGTCCGCTTGCGGACAGTATACCGATAGCTAACGGTAGGTCATAAGCCGCTCCTTCTTTGCGAATATCCGCAGGCGCCATATTGATCGTGATATTACTGGTCGGCATTTTGATTTTGTTGACCGAAAAAGCGGATAGAATTCGTTGATGGCTTTCTTTGACGGCAGAGTCCGGCAATCCTACGATATTAATCGTACAGCCGATAGAACTATTTACTTCAATAGTAATAAGAGTAGCATCCACACCTTGTACGGCTGCTGCAAAAACTTTGATAAGCATAATTTAAGTGGTATCAGAAAAATAAAATATATCAGTGGTGTTAGTTTCTTCGAACCCGAACAAGGGAGCGTTTTCTGTTGTTTTCTTCGTTTATAAGCGTCTCTATTATTTGTTTCGTTTCATCAATCGATAAATTGCGTCCGCGGATGACATTGTTACCGTTGACAACCAGCGTATAAGGTAAGTCGTCTATACCAAGCGATTGTATCAAAGGCGTTTGCCAACCCAGAAACGCACATCCTTGTTTTCCCTGTAAAGAATCGGTGCGGATGGCTTCCAACCACGCTTGCTTGTCCAAATCAAGAGAGACGGAAATTAAATTAAATACGACGTTGTCGGTCGTATTTGAGCTGCTTCTCGTCCTTTTCTTCTTGGAAAGCGTTTGATAAAGCTCGTTTATTTCTTTATTCATGGTACGGCACGAATCATCCCACGAAGCCCATACATAGATCAAGTTTGCTTTGTTTGTTAGTTCACTACGTGTAAAAGTATTCCCTTGTTCATCGTTCAACGTGAAAGCGGGTACGACGTTGACGCCCGTTCCTTTTTCCATCTGTTCCAATTCGGTTTTCAGCGTAGCTACGGACAGGCGATCTTGTAAAGCTCCGTCCATTACGCCGATAAGGGAGAGAGCTTGGTCATAATCTATGGTATCGCGATCGATAAAGAATCTATTCAATACATACAAAGAGGCGGGTGATGCAGGATTTGAGCGAATATAATTTTCTGCTTGCGCAATGACGCTATCCGGCTGCAATGTGGCAAAGAAAGCTGTCAGAGCTTCGTTGACCGGCGTTCCTGCTACGTGTAACGTACTATCCGATGCGTTTCCGCTAATAGTAATGCGTGCGTGCTTGTCTATGAAGATAGGATATTCTTTGCGACCGTTGTCATACACCAGCGTGGTCTGTATCAATGTATCGACGGGAAATGAATAACTGAATTTGTCGTTATCAACGGGAACTTTCCGAATGAATGTACCCAAGTCGTCTGTGGAATAGAGTAGGAGAGTATCTGTTCCGACGCCCTTTATTTCACCGGCGACGGTTACTTGATTGGGCGTTTTGCCGCAGGCTGTTATCAACAGAGGTAATATGATCCAAAACAAACGCAATCTCTTCATATCTTCTTATTTTGTCTGCCGCGAAAATAGGGTTAAATTTTACAGTAGGCAAACGAAACGGCGTAAATCTACGTTAGATAATGATTTTTCCGGCTTTCAAAAGTTAATAAGCAGGTAAGATATGCGAAGAAGTGAGTTTAATAAACCGATATTTGCGAATGTATTTTTCGTAACTCATTAAAAGTTCTTTATTTTGTTATAACAAAGAAACATATTCTATATATTTGCAGGCGAAAACAGTTATAACAATTGGTATGAATAGTAATATTATCAGGATTGGTAACAGTCGAGGAATCATTCTTCCTTCGGAAATGCTGAAACAACTGCATCTGTCTTTGCGTTCCAAAGTGGATGTTTTGTTGGAGAACGGCCGAATCATTATACAGTCTGTTCCTCGTGAAGGATGGGCAGAGGCTGCAAGAAAAATGTCCGTTGCAGAAGAAGATACGGTATTGATGCCGGATGTATTTGAAGACGAATATTTGGATGATTGGGTATGGGAAGAGAACAAGTAAAGCAATTCGGCATATTTTGGGTCATCCTTGATCCGACGCTCGGTAGTGAAATTGCAAAAACTCGCCCATGTGTCGTTGTTAGTCCTGATGAGATGAACGAGAACTTACGGACAATTATCGTAGCCCCACTTACATCTACTAAGAAAGATAGCTATCCTTTTCGCGCAGACTGTATGGTATCCGGACGAGCAGGTAGCATTGCGTTGGATCAAATACGAACAATAGATAAGAAAAGAATCGGCAATTATATGGGTACGTTAAACGCTTCGGAGATAACTCGCGTGAAAGAAATACTGCAAGAGATGTTTGCGTAGTTGAGCCAAATACATGTATAAGAACTTTGTAACGCCCAAGCAATAAATAGGCTATTTGTGTAATAACAACTCCACTTCTGCTTTCAATGCCGGAATATGATTTATGATTAGTCCCCAAAGAAATTCCGGAGTTACGCTATCGTATCCATGAATAACCCTATTGCGGGTATTTACGATGGCGCGTGAATGAGATAGTAGGAATGTAGAATCTATCTTTAATATTCGATTAATAGCTTCTCCTATGATTTCTATATTTCGTTCAACCGCTCTTTGACGGAGCCTGTCTTTGGCAAAATTTTCATAGATCATTTCTCCTTTAACAAAGTAGCTTTCTATTTCATTGATAGAAAGCAATACATCTGTCAAATGTTTCTGTATATATTCATCCATAGATTAAAATTTTGGATTCGTCAATATGGCGACGTAAGATGGGGTTCCGAATGGCTTTGTCTTCCAATAAATCTACTGCTCGGCCGAGCGTACGACTAAGTTCATCGCGTAGAGCATAGTAATTGTCAACATAATCTTTTAAGTCTATGTTTTTAAAATCAACAAGCAGATCAATGTCGCTTTGCTCATTAAAACGATTGGTCAGTACGGAACCGAAAGCAAATAAGGTATTAACCTTATGTCGACGGCACAAGATTCTAATACGTGGGATGTAAGATTGTATATCCATAAAGAATAGACTTTTACTACATTTTCTGCCGACAAACTTAGTGATAAAACGTGATTTATCAAGCGTATTACGGTTTTATCAATGCGCCACCAGCCAATTAGCCCCGAATCCGCAGTCGGCTTTCAAGGGAACGCGCATCCGATAAGCGTTTTCCATTTCCTCAATGACAATACGTTTGACCTGTTCTTGCTCATCGAACGGAACGCTGAAGTTTAGTTCGTCGTGTACCTGCAAGATCATTTTACTACGGATGCCTTCGCGCCGGAAACGCTCGAATATACGTACCATAGCTACCTTAATAATGTCTGCGGCACTGCCTTGAATGGGAGCGTTGATCGCATTTCGTTCGGCGTAGCCACGCACGACGGAGTTGTGCGAAGTAATGTCCGGTAAGTAGCGTTTACGATGGAAGACCGTCTCTACATATCCTTGCGCGCGCGCCGTTTCAACGACTTTTTCCATATAGGCTTTGATTTGCGGATAGGTTCGAAAATATCCTTCGATGAGTTCGGCAGCTTCTTTACGGTCGACGTTCATGCGTTGCGCCAGTCCGAAAACGGAAATACCGTAGATGATACCGAAATTGGCCGTCTTGGCTTTGCGGCGCATCACGGAAGTAACTTCGTCGATGGGGATTTTGAATATCTTGGCGGCGGTGGCGGCATGCACGTCGTACCCGCTTTGGAAAGCTTCAATCATGTGGGCATCGCCGCTAAGGTGCGCCATGATGCGTAGCTCTATTTGTGAATAGTCGGCCGAGAAGAATGTGCAACCTTCATCGGGAATAAATGCCTTACGAATCTCTTTGCCGTCTTGATCGCGGATAGGTATGTTTTGCAAGTTGGGGTTGCTGGAGCTAAGTCGTCCGGTGGCAGTGACGGTCTGATTAAATGAGGTGTGTATCTTGCCGGTTTGCGGATTGATAAGCAGCGGCAGAGCGTCTACGTATGTGCCGAGCAATTTTTTCAAGCCGCGATGTGCCAATATCTTACCGATAACGGGATGTTTGTCGCGAAGACTTTCCAATACTTCCTCAGAAGTGACGTATTGCCCCTTTTTGGTTTTCTTAGGTTTCTCGGCTACGTGCAACCGGTCGAATAATATTTCACCCACCTGCTTGGGCGATGCAATATTGAAAGCCATGCCTGCGGCACGGTAAACATCTTCTTCGATTTCCTTCATACGTGCGGTAAATTGTTCGGAGAGTCCTTGCAACGCCTGAGTGTCTACGCGCACGCCGTTGTATTCCATATCTGCAAGAACGGGTACGAGAGGCATCTCGATGTCGTAAAATAATGTAGTCAGCCCCTGACTTTGTAGTTCCGCGTCGAGTGTACGGCGAATATCAAGCAGTTGTCCGACAAGTTCGTCCTGATATCGTACTTCCGGCTGTATAACATAGTGCGCGATGGCAGTATCAAACAGGTGGCCACATAGGTTGATCTGGTGACGACGAAGTAAGATCATATCGTTCTTCATATTCTTCCCCACCTTAACGATGTTCTCTTTTTCAAAGACCGGCCGCAATTCCGACAGCAGATACTCGCTCGTTTCCGTCTCTTCGGGAATTGTGACCTGCCAGCCCGTTCCGTCTTCCAATGCGAAGGTGATTTGTTTCAGTTTGGCCGTCATCGGCTCGTTTCCTTCGGTTTCTATGAAAAAGGCAAAGGTTTCCGCCGTCAATATCTTTTGAAAAAAATCAGATTTAATACTTTGAAAATCAGATTTATGAGCATCTAAGGTAACGAGATGACCCCCAAAATCCTGCGACTTTTCCGCGTCGTTCGTAGGAGAGGCTTGAAATGCGGCAAACAAATCGCCCTGAATCGGAGCGTTTACGACCGGCTTCGGCGCAGGTGGTTCGTTAGTCTCGCGTTTCAGTACGCGGTTGATCAACGTACGGAACTCCAGCTCTTCAAACAGGGCGCGCAGTTTTTTTTCATCAGGCTCTTGGCGGGTAAGACTTTCCATATCGAGGCTAATGGGTACGTCCGTTTTAATGGTAGCCAGCAGTTTTGAAAATCTGATTTGTTCGGCGTGTTCTTCTATCTTGGTGCGTAGCGTTCCTTTCAGTTTATCGGTCTGAACGAGCAGGTTGTCTATACTACCGAATTCGGCGATTAACTTTTGTGCCGTCTTTTCGCCCACGCCCGGACAGCCGGGAATATTATCCGAGGCGTCGCCCATCAATCCAAGCATGTCGATGATTTGTTCGGGACGCTTGATGCCGTATTTGTGTGTCACCTGTTCCGGTCCCATAATTTCGTATTCTTTGTCGCCGTACTTGGGACGATAGATGAATACGCGGTCGCTCACCAACTGCCCGTAATCTTTGTCGGGCGTCATCATATAAGTACGAATGTCGTTCTGCCGTCCCGCTTGCGTAGCCAACGTACCAATAACGTCGTCGGCCTCATATCCGGATACTTCGAGAATCGGAATACGATAGGCTTCGATGATTTCTTTGATGATGGGCACCGATTTACGAATGTCTTCGGGCGTCTCTTCGCGTTGAGCTTTATATTGTGCGTACATCTCGTGACGAAAAGTAGGCCCTTTCGGGTCGAAAGCTACGCCGATATGCGTGGGTTGTTCTTTTTTCAAAATATCTTCCAGCGTATTGACGAAGCCGAATACCGCCGAAGTGTTGAGACCTTTGGAGTTGAGGCGCGGATTTCTGATGAGCGCATAATAAGCTCGGTAGATTAGCGCATAAGCGTCGAGGAAAAAGAGTTTCATAGCTGTCTTCTTGCTTGTTTTAAGTTGTAAAAGTACGAAAAAATCTTTTGGTATGAGTTTTATTCGTATTTTTGTTGCCGATTATTAGGCGTACGATGGAACATTTGCTTCACATTCACTCTGTTATAGCAGACGAACTTTCCTCTTTCAACCGGAGGATAGCAGGCACACTCACACATATCAATCCGTTGCTGAATGGTGTGATCACACATCTTAAACAACAAAACGGCAAACTCATGCGTCCGATACTGGTGCTGCTGACGGCTCGGTTATTTAGCGACCGCGTGACCGAAACGACCAAACAAACGGCGGTAGCACTCGAACTTCTGCACACCGCGAGCTTGATACACGACGACGTGGTCGACCAAAGTGACGAGCGGCGAGGGAAACGTTCGCTTAATGCAGTATATAATAACAAGGTAGCGGTATTGGCCGGTGATTTGCTACTGGCAACCTCTTCTTTGGAAGCTTCCAAAACAAAAAATCCTGCTATACTGAGTCAAATAGCGATGCTCGGGCAGACGTTATCGCAAGGCGAACTGCTTCAACTCTCGCATATCGCAGATATTGACTCGTTCGATGAAAAGGTATATTTCGACATTATTCGAATGAAAACGGCGGCTTTGTTCGCCGCGTGTACGGAATTGGGCGCCCTCTCCGTGGGTGCGAGTGCCGACGACTGCGAGCGTGCCCGTTTGTTAGGCGAATATATCGGTATCTGCTTTCAAATCAAAGACGACATATTCGATTACGACTCGTCGGCCGAAAAAGAAATAGGCAAGCCCACCGGAAACGACATGATGGAAGGTAAGCTGACGTTGCCTGCGCTTCACGTATTGCAAAAGGCCGATGAAAACGTACGCGCGTTGGCGATGCGTATTCGACAAGGGCAGGGAACGCCCGAAGAAATTGCGCAATTGGTGACGCTATCCAAGCGCGAAGGCGGCATCGAATATGCGATTGCCGTCATGGACGACCATCGCCGCAGAGCCGAAACCCTCCTCGCTTCATTTCCCGACACGCCCGTGAGAACCGCCATGTACGAATACGTCGACTACGTCGTCGGACGGCGGAAGTAGGGGGTGTCTTATTTTTTGTAAATGTCTTTTCGATGTCCGATAGCGATAACCGTGATGATCAGCCTATCGTGTTCTATGGAATATATAATGCGATAATTTCCTGTGCGAATACGGTATCCTTCGCGTCCGCGTAGTTTTTTGTAACCGATAGGGTATGGATTGGTTTCCAAAGAGGCTATGGCTTTTAAGATAGGAGCTGCTATATGGTCAGAGAGTTTATCTAAGGTTGAACGTGCCTTAGAAGAAAGATAAAGAGTGTACTTAGGCATTCTTTCCGCGAGTCTTTATATAATCAGCCAATAAGATTCGTTCGCCGTTATCTTCTCGCATAGCTTGATCATAGAGCATGACGTCTTCCAAATCCTCAAGAGCTACGATAAGGGTTTCGTATTCATCTCGGGGAAGCACGACCAAAGACGCTCCGGCCGCATCTTTTATAAATTGAGGATGTAGCTGAGTTGTATGTGGAGCCAATGTCTGCATTTTACGCATAAAATATTTTTTAAGTACTGATTTCTCACGACAAAAATACGCTATTTTCTTTTATCGAACTGTATTTTGCTAAAAAATCTCTTGGTTATGCGGCAAAACCCTTAAATTTGTCCCGATAAAACATACTTTTTTATGACGGACGCTATACCATATACCGAAAGCACCCTTCGCCGAGCCAAGGAGCGATTTCTCGCGCTTCCTAACTTACTCGGATAGTGAAATATCACAGTCGCTTATGAAAATAACAAAGTCAGTTAGTAACGCAGTAAAGCCGCATAATCTAACGGCCTCACAGGATAGTCTCACGAGCGGTTTCGGCAGTCTAACGCCGCAGGCGTTGAATTTGCGTAACCCCATGCAAGCGGAGCGGAGCGACGCGCAGCTTGGGGTAGTAATGCCTCCCCTCACTACAACTCCGGCAGGAGTTGAACCCACTTCGGGGTTCAGTGTGTGGGGAACGCCTGTACTGCGGGTTTCACCCGCAGTTACGCAAATTGAACGCCTACGGCGTTCTGCTACGCTACTGCGTACATCTCTCGCATGCCTATGGCGTTCCGCTACGCCGCTACGTACACTAACGTCACAGATAGGTGTGGATGTCAGGCGGGTGCGTACATCTGTCGCATGCCTTTGGCGTTCCGCTACGCCCGCTATTCCTTATTCGGACAGTATTTATTCAGACATATCAAAACAAACAAAATTTATAGGCTTATGAAAAATACATATTTTCTGGGCGGCCTGCTCGTATTAGGCTTGTTGGCTGCCTGCACACAGATTGAGCAGCCGACAGTAGGCGGCGAAGTGGGCGACCTTGTGACGCTGACCGTTCAGCGGGAGGCAGACCCTATTACTCGCGCCGAGCCGACGATTCCCGACGGCTACAAGCTGCGCTACATCTTGGAGATTCGTCACAAGGCCGAGCAGGATCCTCTCCCGACGCAACGCATTGAGCAAGACAACGGCTCGTTCGCTTTCATACTGGCCGACGGTGAGTATGATTTTCTGATATGGTCGGACTACATTGCCGAAGACGCTGAATTGACTAAGGCCAAGTATCCGGACAAATACTACGACACGCAGAACTTGAACAACATATTCCGTACGGACGCGGTACCGACCGGTCTGTCGGAGTGCATAGCGATGGACGCTTTCTTCGGCACTCTTGTCGTTGAGAAGCCCTCGGAAGAAGATCTCTCCGAACTATCGGTGGAATTAAAGCGTCCTTTTGCCCGTATCAATTTGGTTCAGAAGACGCCCTCTAAGTTGGCCGATTTTCAGAAAGTAAGTGTCAGCTATGAGGAAGCCGATCAAGCGTTCGACGTACAGACGGGTGGTCTGGTGGATGCCGATGCGGTGGAGAATACCTTGACGCTGACGAATGGCGGCAACGATTTTCAGACGGCGGAAAGAAGTATTTTTGCGTACTTCTATTTGTTTGCTCCGGCGGAAGGTTCTGCTGCGACGGCGAATCCGATCAATGTCTCTTTCTACAAAGAAGAAGAGGATACGGAACCGATCGAAGATCCGTACACGGTCGCGGCAGGGAAGCCCTACGACCGAAACTACGTGACGAACCTGATTGGTGAGTACGTGTCTGCCGGCGATTTGGACGTAAATCGTGATCCGGAGTATGAAGTGCCCGAAGTTTTTTCCGTCTGGGACGGTGTGTATCCGGAGAATGAGACAGAGGCGGCGGAAACATTGGGTGCTGCGGTAAGGCCAGACGTTTATGACATCACAACGGCCGATCAATTGGATTGTATGGCTTGGTTGATAAACGAAGGTGTAGGTGATTATAGCACATACACATATAATCTGAAAGTGAACATTGATTTGGACGACAAAGATTGGACTCCGATCGGAGATTGGAGCTATTTTTTTGCCGGCACGTTCGACGGCGGTGGCCACCTAATAAAGAATATGAACGTGAACGGAGCGTATGACTGCGCCGGTTTCTTTGGGTGTATCAATGGAGAGGGTAGTTCATCCGGCGTAGCAGCGGTTCGTTACTTACAGGTGTCGGGTAGTGTGACGACTATGTCCTACTGCGGCGGCATCGTGGGAGATATGTCTGACGCCACGATTTCTTTTTGCAGTTACGAAGGTTCGCTCGCTACCTCCTATGCTGCGGGCGGCATCGCAGGGTTTATGGCTGCCCGCAATGTCAATTCTTCGCTGCTGAATTGTGTTAGTCTACTGACAAGCCTGACAAATGAGACCGGCTACAAAGGCACGATTCTCGGATATTCGGTTTCGACTGCGGGAGACTATGCGGGCATAGCTCCGGAGGTATTAGAGATGCAAGGTATAACTCTTTATTATAACTACATCACCAATTGCGCTTGGACGCCGATTGACGCGTTGACGATAGGCAATACTGATGACACGGGGCTGACGCCAACTAATAATGCGCAATACGCGACGGTTGCGGCCATGTTTGCTGCCGATGCGGACGGTATCAATGCGGGAGCTGATACGTACGAGTGGTACAACAACAACGGTGTGCTGAAATTGCGAGCGGTGCCGCAGCAACCGCAGTAGATGTATTCCGAACGAAATAACGGATAAAACGTACGGAGGCCGCTTTCCAGAGAAGGCGGCCTCCGTTGTTGTTAAAATAACCTCGTTTGTTATGCAAACAGCTTCGTTGGTCGTTAGAAGAACTTAGTTTCTTGTCCTGCTATCTCCGAGAGTAGGAGATTGGCCAAGCGACTGGTGCCGATACGAAACAGTCGGTCGTTGAGCCATTCTTCGCCGAGTATTTCTTTCACGAGGGTGTAGTAGACCAAAGCGTCGCGCACGGTGTTTATTCCTCCTGCGGGCTTGAATCCGATGCGGGTGCCGGTTTGCTCGTAGTATTCCTTAATGGCGGTACACATGACGTAAGCTGCCTCGGGCGTAGCGGCGGGTTGCTGTTTGCCGGTAGATGTTTTGATAAAGTCGGCTCCTGCGTAAATCGATAGAATGGCGGCTTTCTTGATGTTGGCGGCCGTTTGCAGCGCACCCGTTTCGAGGATGACTTTCAGCGTGCGTTCGCGGCACACGGCTTTCAGTTCTTGCACTTCTTCACACATTCCCTCGTAGTCGCCGGTGAGAAATTTGCCGACGGGAATGACGATGTCTATTTCGTCGGCTCCTTCAAGGAGTGCCATACTCGTCTCTGCGATTTTCACTTCGGTAAACGTTTGCGAGGAAGGGAAGCCGCCCGACACGCAAGCGATGCGTACGCTTTCCGGTTCGAGGATATTGCGCACGGTGCCTGCGAAATTGGGATATACGCAGATGGCGGCTACGTTTTTGAGGTGCGGATACGCTTCGTCGAATTGGTTGACGCGTTGCGTAAAGGCCTGTACGCTTTCTTCGCTGTCGGTGGTGCTCAACGTAGTGAGGTCGATGCAACCGAAAAGGAGTCGCTTCGCCTCATCGGTGTTGTTCTCTTCCCATTTGGCGGCGATTTGAGCCGTTTTTGCGGCGATTTCATCGTCATTGAGGGCGACGTCGTACTTGGATAACGCCATTTCGTAGCGGTCGAAGTCGGATAGATGCGTGTGTGAGTGTTCCATAATCCTATATTTATTCTTTGTTTTTACTGTCTATGCAGATGGTGACCGGACCGTCGTTCAATAGTTCGATTTGCATGTTTGCGCCGAACGTTCCGGTGTGGATTGTTTTTGCGGCGTCTTGTTCCAATTGTCGGATGAATGCTTCGTAGAGAGGTATGGCTGTTTCCGGTCGGGCGGCGCGGATATACGAGGGGCGGTTTCCCTTGCGTGTTTGTGCGTGGAGGGTGAATTGGCTGACGAGCAGCATATCTCCGTCTGTTTCCGACAGAGAGCGATTCATTACCCCCTTGTCATCGTCGAAGATTCGTAGGTTGACGATTTTTTTGCTCATCCATTCGAGATCTTCCGGCGTATCGGCCTCTTCAAATCCGGCTAAGATGAGCAATCCGCTGCCGATGCTTGCCCGACAATGGCCTTCGATACTGACAGAAGCCCGTGTAACCCGTTGTATGACTATGCGCATTTTTCCCTTTGCTATCCGTTGTTTAACGGGGCGAAGGTACAAATAATGCGTTGTATTAGAGAGTTTCTTTTATTTTTTTGGCCTTTGCCGCTCCGACTATGGCTGCCAACTCCGCCTCACCGGCTTCGCGAATGCGCTTGATACTCTTGAAGTGTCGGAGCAGTAGGGTTTTCGTCTTTTCGCCGATTCCTTCGATATGATCTAATGCGGAAGCCACTTGTCGTTTGCTGCGCTTGTCCCGATGGAACGTGATAGCGAAGCGGTGTACTTCGTTTTGAATCTGTTCCAGTAGGCGAAAGAGCGACGTGCCTTGTTTCAGTCCGATAGTCTGCGGCGGAAAGCCATAGAGTAGCTCGTGGGTGCGGTGACGACGGTCTTTGGCCAATCCGGCAATAGGGATTTGTAGATTTAGCTCGTCCAATACTTGTCGCACGGACTCCATTTGTCCCTTTCCGCCGTCGGTGATGATCAGATCGGGCAGGGGTGTTTGTTCTTCCGACGCGCGGGCGTAGCGACGACGCACCACTTCGCGCATGGAGGCATAGTCGTCTGCGCCCGTCACGGTTTTTATGTGGTATTTCCGGTAGTCGTTTTTCGATGGCTTGGCCTGTTTGAACACCACGCAGGCCGCTACGGCATCGCTCCCCTGAATGTTTGAGTTGTCGAAGCATTCTATGTGCATCGGCAGAGTAGGTAGGTGCAATTGCTCCTTAATCTCCTTCATCAAGCGTACGTTGCGTTGTTCGGGATTGAGTTTGTCGGCCTGTTTCAAACGGTCGACCTTGTATTGTTTGACGTTGAGCAGCGACAAATCCAGTAGCTTCTTCTTCTCTCCCCGTTGCGGCACGGTAAACGTAACGTCCGTCAGCTCTATATCCGGCAGGAAAGGTACGATAATCTCTTGCGAGCGGCTATGATAGCGGTCGCGCATTTCCACGATACCCAAAGCCAGCAACTCTTCCGGGCTTTCATTGAGTTTTTTCTTGTACTCGAACGTAAAAGCTTGGTTGATGACGCCGTTGGTGACGTGTAAGTAGTTGATATATGCGCTTGTCGTGTCGTTTTCTTCGATGGTAAAAACGTCTACGGGGTGCAAAATGGTGCTTACTACTTCGGATTTGGTGCGATAACCTTCGATAAGCAAATATTTCTCTTTTGTTTCTTGCGCCTCTTCAAAGCGCATTTCGGCAGCCAGCTCGTTCATTCGTTTGAGTAGGAGGCTACTGATTTCCCGCGTGTTTCCGCCGAGTATTTGCTTTACTTCTGCGATGCTTCGCAAATAGTCTGCTTCGCTTTGCAGACCTACGCAAGGCGCGGCACAATTCTTGATATGGTATTCGAGACAGACGGAAAATTTGCCGGCTCGTATGTTATCAGGCGTGAGACTGAGGCGGCACGTGCGTAGCTTGTACAATCGTTTGATAAGGTCGAGTAGGGCGACGATAGCCGGCATGTGGCTGTACGGACCGTAGTAGGTTCCTACTCCCGCTACCGTCTTTCGTGTCTTGAACACACGCGGAAACGGTTCGTTCGATATACAAATGGACGGATATGTCTTATCGTCCTTCAACAAGACGTTGTAGCGCGGACGATATTTCTTGATGAGGTTGTTTTCGAGAAGCAGCGCGTCCTCTTCCGTGTTGACCACAATGTAGCGAATGTCGGCGATCTTGCTCACCAATACGCGCGTCTTGCCGGTTTGCTCTTTGGAAAAGTACGAATAGACCCGTCTACGCAGATTCTTGGCTTTGCCCACGTAGATAATGACGCCGTTCTTGTCCAGATATTGATAGATGCCCGGACTTTCAGGCAGGCTCGTCACGATACCTTTCAGGTACTCGTCGGTATTCAATTCGCTCTCTTCCATACCCACTTACTCTTCCATGCGAAGCACGCTCTCCACTTCAATGGCTGGGTCGAACATTGCGCGACCGTTTAGGTTGTACAATTCTACGATGAAGTTGACCATGATTTGTTTGGGAGATAGCTTCTTGACCAGCCGACAAGCCGCTTGCATGGTGCCTCCGGTGGCCAGCAGGTCGTCGTGTAGCAGTACGACGTCGTCGGGACTGATGGCATCTGCGTGCATTTGTACGGTATCCGTGCCGTATTCTTTCGTATAAGATTCTTCGATGGTAGCGGCAGGCAGTTTGCCGGGTTTACGCACGGGTACAAATCCCGCGCCGAGCCGCGTGGCGAGAATAGGCCCCATGATAAATCCGCGCGACTCTATACCTACTACTTTCGTGATACCTTTGTCTTTGTACATCTCATATAAGATATCCGATAAGATCCGTAGGCAATCGGCCTCTTTGAATAGGGTGGTTACATCCTTGAACTGAATCCCTTGAATAGGGAAGTCGGGTACGTTGCGAATACTCGCGATTAGTTTTTCTTTTGCGTCATCCATCTTATTTATCTCGTTAGTTAGTTAATTGTTCGACTATGTTATGTTCCTATCTTGCTTTGAAAACGGAATAAGAAAGTTTCTTGTTTTGCGTTTTGTTTCACGTGAAACAACTTATCTCCCCGCAAGCACGAGCAGCACGTTGATGTCGTTCGGACTAATACCGGGTATTCTGCTTGCTTGGGCGATGGTTTCCGGATCTATCCTTTCCAATTTTTGCCGAGCTTCGGTAGAGAGCGATTGGATGGTCGAATAGTCAAAGCGTCCGCGCAACTTGATATTTTCCAAGCGATGCAGTTTGTCGGCGATGATACGTTCGCGTCCGATATATCCTTGATATTTGATCAACACCTCTGCCGCTTCGACGATTTCTTCCTTTCGATCGACAATTTCATCCAATCGTGCACGTAATTCCGGCACTTGTCCGGCGATGTTTTGCAGGGTCACTTGTGGGCGACCGATAAGATCTATCAATTTGCAGCCTTGTCGCAACGGGGTCGTACCGATATTTTCTAACCAACCGTTGATATGCTCGGGTTTTACGGAGTAGTTTTGCGCGAAATCAACGATGGAATCGATATTTTCCTGTTTGCTGCGCATATATTCGTAACGCGTGTCGTCGGCCAGCCCAAGTTGGTGGGCGCACGAGGTGAGGCGCATATCCGCATCGTCTTGTCGCAGCAGAATACGGTATTCGGCGCGCGAAGTGAACATGCGGTAAGGCTCATCTACGCCTTTGGTGACCAGATCGTCT
>JAISIB010000156.1 GCA_031262265.1 Prevotellaceae bacterium | reverse complement strand
GCCGATGAGCGTACGATGCGTGAGATCTACTTGCCGCCCTTCGAAAGAGCTGTCGTGGAGGGTGATGCCTATGGTGTGATGGCCGCTTATAATAAGGTTAACGGCTATTGGTGTTCGGAGAATGCCGTATTGTTAGACAGCATCCTCCGTCAAGACTGGGGATTTGCCGGTATCGTAATCTCAGACTGGGGTGGCACTCACAGCACGGTACGTGCCGTAGAGAGCGGATTGAACGTCGAAATGCCCGGCAATCGTTACTTGGGACAAGCACTGCTTGACTCCGTGAAAGCAGGTATCGTATCCGAAGCGGTAATCAATGAGCGTGTGCGCGAATTGCTGCGTGTCCGCATGGCTATCAAGCCGATTCCTGCCGAACAAGCCAATGTGACGATGACTGCAAAGCCGGAACAAGCAAAAATTGCCTATGACGTAGCCATTAAATCCATGGTTCTACTCAAAAACGAAGGTTCTCTGCTGCCGCTTGACTTAAATAAGTACAAGAAGATTGCCGTTATCGGTGAGAACGCAGTACGTACGATGGGACTGGGCGGCGTAGGTGCCGGTGTGAAAGCCTATAATGAGATTACGCCTCTCAAAGGATTGCAAGACCGAATCGGAAATAAAGCCGAATTGCTATATGCACAAGGTTACCAAGGATTCACGCGCTCGTGGGGACGCAGAGGACCCAGCTCGCCCTATCATGACGCCGATCCCAAACTCATGGAAGAAGCTGTGAAGGTGGCAAAGGACGCCGACCTCGTACTCTTTATCGGCGGTAACAATCGCGAAGTGGAAACCGAAGGCAGCGACCGCACTTCCATACAGTTGCCAGCCGGACAAGATCAGTTGTTGCAAGCATTAGTGGCTGCCAACCCGAACGTAGTGACGGTGATTGTGGCCGGCGCGCCTACTGATCTGACGACCGTAAAGGAGATTTCTCCGGCAATCGTCTATTCTTGGCTCAGCGGTTCCGAAGGCGGTCATGCGTTGGCCGATATATTGTTAGGCGCAGTCGCTCCATCGGGCAAGTTGCCTATGACATTCCCCAAGAAGTTGGAAGACTCTCCGGCTTATGCACTGAAAAATTATCCGCAAGTACGTGAAGCCGGTGACGACGTATTCGTGGATTTGACACAAAACCGTCAGCGCCGTCAAGCTCCTGCCGTACACGCCGACTATTCCGAAGGTCTACTCGTAGGATACCGCTGGTTTGACACCAAAGACGTTGAGCCGCTTTACCCATTCGGCTTCGGATTGAGTTACACAACCTTCAATTATGCCAATATTGCTACCGACAAGGCAAAATACTCGTCGAAAGAGAGCATTCAGGTAACGTTTGAGTTGAGTAACACAGGTTCTGTGGCTGCCGAAGAAGTCGTACAGCTCTACGTCACTCGCGAAGACGGACAAGTGGAATGGCCGGAGAAAGAGTTGAAAGCGTTTGATCGCGTCAACTTGAAGCCGAGTGAAACCAAATCGGTTACGCTTTCCGTTCCCGTCAGCAGTCTGCGCTACTGGGACGAAGCTACGCATGATTGGCAACTGGAACATAGCACTCTTAATATCGCAGTCGGTGCCTCATCGCGTGACATTAAGCTAAATACCTCCGTGCAAATCTGATAAGCTAACCACAAAGAAAACAAGAAAGGCTGCTCCGACATCGGGCAGCCTTTCTTATGTTATTTTCCCAGTAAGTTATCGCAATAACCTCGTAAGTCGTTTAAACAAGCGAGTAAGTTATTTTAGATGTTCTCTCTATCCTACCGTCGCCGCCAAATACCCGTGACTTCTCCGAAGACCAGCTTGTGGTACGCCTTCGCCTCGTTGTAACCATCTACGACGAATTGTTTGGAAGACGCGTCCTCAAAGTCGTCGGGCGATACGGTAGTGACTTCCGTCAAGCGGCATTCGATGATCAACTTTGCCTCTTTGTAGGCCGGCACACCGTGTACGGTTGACACCGGCGTTAGTGTCATTTCTTTCATCTTATCGCTGTCACGACCGGACTTGGTGCCGAAGAGCATAACTTGGTCTTTGAAATTATCATCGAAGTAACACATGGTGTATGTCTTTTGCTCGCGCATCTTTTCCAACGTGAAACGATTGGCACGCAGCATGCACCACGTCACCGGCTTATTGAACATAATTCCCCAGCCACCCCAGCTGGCAGTCATGGAGTTAAAATCCGTCGCACTTCCCGATGTGATCACGGTATAATCCTGCCCGATCAGTTTAAACAGGCTCTCGGGAATTTCATTCTCAGTGATTGAGCAAAACAACTCATCAAACGTTTTGTCTTTCACCTCTGCCGTCGTCACGGTGTGCACGGTCTCGGATTTAATCGTCGGTTCGGTAGCCGTTTCTGACGTACCTTGCTTGGTTTGCCCGCCGCAAGCGGTCAGCATAACGACCGACAGCATCGCGCCAAAAAGTATATTCTTCCTCATAGCTTAAATTAGTTAGTTAATATCGCGTAGCAAAGTTATAAATAACATACGGAAAACTTATTTTCAAAGCCGCATAATTTATTTTTCGGGTTGGATTTTTTATTTTTCGGGTTAATCGTTTGATTTTGCAACGGCTACCATTTACCTTTGTCCTCAACATGGATTTTCGTACGCGCATACATATTGACGAGAGCGGCACGTTGCCTGCCATTACGCACGCGGATACGCTGTTATTATTAGGTTCGTGTTTTGCCGAACACATGGGCAACCGTTTACAAACGGCCAAATTTTCATGCGCCGTTAATCCCTTCGGCGTATTGTACAATCCGGCATCCATACTAACGGCGTTACGGTGTCTATTCTCCGAGCGGACGTTCACCGAAAACGACCTTTTTCAACACGGCACGCTTTATCATAGTTTTCAGCACCATAGTTCGTTCTCTACTTCTACGGCCGAAGAGACCTTAGCGCGTATCTACGCATCGTTGTCAGCCGCCCGTTCTCTGTTGCCTCGTTTGAACCGCCTCTTACTGACGTTCGGATCGGCATTTGTGTACACGCTGCCCGAAACGGGCGACATTGTTGCCAACTGCCATAAGCTTCCCGAGCGAACATTTATACGCCGACGACTGACGATATCCGAGATTGTCGACGCCTACGACGGTTTTCTGCGTCCGTTGCTCAACGACCGTCCGGAGATGCAAGTCATCCTGACGGTTAGCCCCATTCGTCATCTGCGTGACGGGCTGATCGAAAATCAGCGAAGCAAGGCCTTATTATTATTAGCTATCGAGCAATTGTGCCAACGCTTCCCGCAACGCGTCTTTTACTTCCCCGCGTACGAAATTCTTATGGACGACTTACGCGATTACCGTTTCTACGATCGCGATATGTTGCATCCGTCGCCCGTAGCAACGGACTATGTATGGAAATGTTTCGGGGAAGCTTGTTTTTCCGAGCCGACACGTGCCCTCATCCGACAGTGCGAGCATATTATCAAAGGGCTTTCGCATATCCCCTTTCGACCGGAAGCCGCAGAATACCGCCAATTCTTACAACAACTACGACAGCAAATGGAACGTTTGCAGGAAGAACATCCGATTTTAGACTTTCATAAGGAAATAGAACTATGTCATACTCGATTGAACTCATAGCGGAACTGATCGGCGCGACCCGCATCGGGAACCATGTTTCGGGCTTAATAGACTGGCTACTGACAGATAGTCGCTCATTATCCTTTCCCGAAGAAACATTATTCTTTGCTCTACACACCAAGCGTAACGACGGTGCGGCCTATATACCCGAATTGTATGAACGAGGCGTACGTTATTTCGTCGTCAGCAACGATTCGAAAACGACGAAGGTCAACTTTGCCCAGTTCCCCGATGCTACTTTCCTGCTCGTACCGGACGTATTGAAAGCACTGCAAAAGTTAGCCGCACAACATCGTAAACGTTTCCAAATTCCGGTTATCGGTATCACAGGCAGCAACGGAAAAACAATCGTCAAAGAGTGGCTGCATCAGCTACTCAGTCCGGATAAGCACATCGTACGCTCGCCGCGCAGCTACAACTCGCAGATCGGCGTGCCTTTGTCGGTTTGGCAAATGAACGACGACGCAGAAATCGGCATCTTCGAGGCCGGCATTTCACAGCCCGGCGAGATGCGCGCGCTCCGCTCTATGATTCGGCCGACTATCGGAATCTTTACGACCATCGGCGGTGCTCATCAAGAAAATTTCTTCTCTATGCAAGAAAAATGCGCAGAGAAATTAGAGTTATTCAAAGACTGCGATATTCTCATTTACAACGCCGATAACGAACTGATTGCCTCTTCCGTCATGCGTACCCTTTCATCGGCGCGCGAAATCGCTTGGTCGAAATCAGACAAAGACGTTCCGCTGTACATCCGCTCCGTTGATAAGGCCGACGACCATACGCAAATCACCTATCAATACTTAGGTATGCGACGTAGCTACCGGATTCCTTTCACCGATGACGCCTCTATCGAAAATTCAATCCATTGTCTGGCCGTATGCCTGTACCTAATGGTACCCACCGACACGATAGCCGAACGAATGGCTACGCTCGAACCGGTAGCCATGCGGATGGAAGTGAAAGAAGGCAAGAATAATTGCATTCTCATCAATGATAGTTACAATTCCGACTTGATGTCTTTGGAAATCGCCTTGGATTTTCAGCACCGACGCTCGCTCGACAAACAATTGAAGCGCACGCTCATACTCTCCGACCTACTTGAAACCGGATTGCCCGCACCTCAGCTCTACCGCCGCATTTCACAAATGATACGCCAACGAGAGATTGATAAGTTGATAGGCATCGGAACAGATATCTCGGCGGCAAACCTACGTTTCGATGGTGAGAAATATTTCTTTCCGCGAACGGAAACGTTCCTATCATCGGATGTACTCCAATCTATGAGCAATGAAATTATCTTAATCAAGGGGGCGCGCAAATTTGGCTTCGAGCGTATCAGTGAATCATTAGAGCTTCGTATCCACGAGACCGTACTTGAGGTAAATCTCTCCGCACTCGTTTCCAACCTGAAACATTATCAGGCGCACTTACTACCCGACGTAAAAACCATTTGTATGGTGAAATCATCGGCTTACGGTGCCGGCTCGTTCGAAATAGCCAAGACGTTGGAAGAATATCGAGTAGATTATTTGGCCGTTGCCGTCGTAGACGAAGGCGTGGAGTTGCGGAAATCCGGCATCGGTATTCCTATTTTGGTCATGAATCCGGAAGTGTCTTCCATCAAGCCGATGTTTGAAGCACGATTAGAGCCTGAGGTATACAGCTTCCGCATGCTGGATATGCTTATCTCGCAAGCTGAAAAAGAAGGCGTGGCCAATTTCCCCATACACCTGAAAATGGACACCGGCATGCATCGGCTGGGATTCTCTCCTGAGGACGTGCCCACTTTGGTGCAACGTCTGAAAACGCAGTCCGCACTGACGCCACGTTCTATCTTTTCGCATCTCGTAGGAAGCGACGATCCGTCTATCGACGACTTTACTAGCCGACAAATCGCGTTGTTCAATCGCATCGCCGACCAATTGCAGGCTTCTTTCTCACACCATATTTTGCGCCACATCTGCAACTCGGCTGCTATCGAACGTTTCCCCGAAGCACAATTGGATATGGTACGATTAGGAATAGGCATCTACGGCGTACTACCTGCACCGGACGGTGCCCAACTATCTAACATCAGCACACTGAAAGCCTCTATTCTGCAAATACGCGCCGTTGCCAAAGGAGAGGCAGTGGGTTATGGACGCGCCGCCGTACTGATGCGCGATTCCCGCATCGCAACCCTGCGCATCGGCTACGGCGACGGGTTAAGTAGAGGATTGGGTAACGGACGCGCATACTGTCTCGTCAACGGGTGCCGAGCACCTTATGTCGGCAACATCTGTATGGACGTCTGTATGGTCGACGTTACTGACATCGAATGCAAAGAAGGCGACTATGCCGTCATTTTCGGCGATGAGCTTCCCATTACCGTTTTATCAGACGTACTGGGTACGATTCCCTACGAGATACTCACCGCCGTCTCCCAACGAGTAAAACGCGTTTATTACCAAGAGAATTGATTTATCT
Source organism: Prevotellaceae bacterium (assembly GCA_031262265.1). Taxonomy (GTDB): domain Bacteria; phylum Bacteroidota; class Bacteroidia; order Bacteroidales; family Bacteroidaceae; genus JAISIB01. The sequence continues at coordinate 11,225 of JAISIB010000156.1, read as the reverse complement.
CCCTATACACAAAACAAGAGGCTGCCCACTCTGTGGACAGCCTCTTTCTCATTATTATAATCAGACCTAAAATGTATGTTTACTTACGGTGAATCAATCTTCAATTACGATGGAGTTAGCTGTTTCCCAGTCGGTGATAGAAACTGTTCCGATCGTTACTTCATCAGTACTCATCGTCCAATTGTAAGGCTGTTCAGTTTCGCCGCTAAAGTTTTCGAGAGAAGCCATCTCGTAAACCTTTGTCGTTGCAACTCCGTTCTCGTCCTCATAATCAAATTCCAACTGACGTCCGCTGTATTGGGTACCTGTATGAGGCAGGATAATGGCTTGGTAAGTAGCATCGAAACCTGAAGTCGGCGTGCTCAATTTCACAAAGTTGATAGGTGCTACGGTGTTAGTGGCTACAAATGTGCCGTCTTGCAAGTTAAATGTTCCTTTGGTCGGCGCACCTTTCAACGTAACGCTCATGGTGCTGAGATCTATATTACTTATCGCGTCGTCTTTCTTCACGTTAACGATCATCGTAGCCATAATATGTTTGAAATTAAGTGCCGGCGTTGTACCTGATGACTTGTTATAACTTGAAGTAGCTTTGACATAAAGGATATCGAAGTCATTGGATGTAGCAGATTGCTCGCCCAATTCGACAGAAAGTAAGTTCGTCAAAGATTGTCCGTTCTTATACGGATAGTATGCGATGAACTTAACGTCTGCACCGGTGCTCGGATAATACATTCCGTCGCTATCGCTTACCGGATTCAGTTTCCATCCGCTTACATTCGTAGCTACATGTTGTGCATTTGATTTGATGGCAGTCGTATCTGCGCTGTTGACCATAAAAATACCGACTCTGTCATCGGCTTCCCAACTAGCTTCGTAGGCACGGGTTTCGGCTGGACTTAATACGTTTGTGCTAAAAGTCAGCGCTTGTTCTTCTTGTGGCTCCGGCGTGTTGTTCGGATTCGGATTAATCACCGGCTCGTTTTCGTTGGAGCAAGATACTGTCATTGTTGCAATTGTGAGGGCTGCTACCCATGCGAAGTTTGAAAAATTTGCTTTCATAATAATTGGTTATTAGCGTTTAATAAATGTTTTAGTTTTGCTATATAAACGCACCAACGACGAAAATGTTTTGGACGAATCGAACTTTTTTTGGAATTCTCTTAGATTTAACATTTCGTAGGACACATAACCGCGCTACACACCCTTCTCGCCTCATATCTTACAAGGAAAACAAAGTTTGCTAAGAAGATATTTTCATAACTTACGAGGAAAATTTATTTTCAAAGCGTGAAATTTAAACAACTAACGAAGATAAAATAGAAGAAAACTGCGTACTTTTGCTACCGGTATTGATAGTAGAGTATTACACGCTAAATTATGTAACAACGTATGAAGAAATTCATTATTTTCACTCTCATGGTTGGAATGATATTGGCTGCAGGTTGCAGTCCAAAGCAACAAGTAAAGTATCCCCATACGGAAAAGGGAGAAGTGACCGACACGTATTTCGGAACAAAGGTGGCCGACCCGTATCGCTGGTTGGAAGATGACCGTAGCCAGTCGACCGCTAACTGGGTAGCCGCGCAAAACGCCGTCACTAAGACGTATCTGGAAGGCATCGACTTTCGTCCTGCCCTACTCAAACGACTGACCGAACTGGCTAACTACGAACGTATCAGCGCCCCCGTGAAACGACATGGCAGATACTATTTCACGCGCAACGATGGCCTACAAAACCAATCGGTCTACTACGTGCAAGATAGCAAAGACGGCAACGCGCGCGTATTTCTCGACCCGAACAAACTCTCCGATGACGGGACGGTAGCCCTCGCGGGGATGTCGTTCTCAAAAGACGGCAAATACACCGCCTATCTTGTGTCGCGTAGCGGATCTGACTGGCGCGAGATCTACGTCATGGAAACTGAAAGCGGGAAACTGTTAGATGACCATATTCTCTGGGCGAAGTTTTCCGGTGCATCGTGGGAAGGCGACGGATTCTATTACAGTGCGTACGACGCGCCCGAAGCTAACAGCTCGGCCTACTCGGACGTCAACGAGAACCACAAGATATACTATCATAAGTTAGGCACTCCTCAGAGCGACGACAAACTAATATTCCAGAATCCCGCCTATCCGAAACGTTTCTATCACGCTTCGACCAACGACGAGGAAACAATGCTGTTTCTCGACGAATCGGGTGCTAACTTGGGAAATCGTTTGTTCTGCAAAGACCTGACGAAGAAGAATGCTCCTATCGTAGAGATCGCTTCCGACGACCGTTACGAATACGGCGTTCTGGGAACGGTCGGCAACAAGATTATCATTCTGACCAATCAAGGTGCTCCGATGCGCCGCGTCATGGTCGCCGACACGAAAGACCCGAAGTTTGAACAATGGAAAGTCTTAATTCCCGAGACGGAAAGCGTTATTGACGGTGCGCGCATCATCGGAGGAAAGCTCATCATCTCCTATTTAAAGGACGCGTGCAGTCGTGCGTACGTGTACAACATTAACGGCGAAAAAGAACACGAAGTGGAGTTGCCCGGCATCGGATCGGTCGGTTTCACCGGCACTCCGGACGAGAAGGAATGCTTCTATACGTTTACGTCCTTTACCGTGCCCGGGAATATCTACGCGTACGACATGGACGCAAATACTTCGCAATTGTATCGGGCACCCAACGTTCAGTTTGCCCCCGACGACTATACCACCGAACAAGTATTTTATCCGTCGAAGGACGGCACGAAGATTCCTCTATTCCTTACGTATAAGAAAGGTTTGCAGAAGAACGGCAACAATCCCGTCTATCTCTACGGATACGGAGGTTTTGACATTAGTATGACGCCCAGTTTCAGCACCAGCCGCATTCCGTTCCTTGAAAACGGCGGAATATATGCTCAGGCCTGCTTGCGTGGCGGTGGCGAATACGGCGAAGCATGGCACTTGGCTGGTACGAAACTCCACAAACAAAACGTATTCGACGACTTTATCGCCGCAGCGGAGTATCTCATTGAAAGTAACTACACGCAAACGAAGAAAATTGCTATCGTCGGAGGCTCCAACGGCGGCCTACTGGTGGGTGCCTGCATGACGCAACGTCCCGACCTCTTCGGTGTTTGTATTCCGCAAGTGGGAGTCATGGATATGCTGCGCTACCACAAGTTTACCATCGGTTGGAATTGGGCGAGCGACTACGGAACCAGTGAGGACAATTCCGAGATGTTTAATTATCTATACAGCTACTCGCCGTTGCATAACCTCGTGCCTAACACTGCCTACCCGCCCACGTTGGTAACTACCGCCGACCATGACGACCGCGTGGTGCCTGCGCACTCGTTCAAGTTCGCAGCTCGTCTGCAAGAATGCAATGACGGCACTCATCCTACGCTCATCCGTATCGATACCAAAGCCGGACACGGATCGGGCAAGCCGATGAGTAAGGTTTTGGAAGAACAAACGGACATTTACGGCTTTATCATGTACAATCTGGGCGTAGAACCGGTATTTAACTAAGTCTACAACCGTTTCTCAATAGTTAATTATGGCGGAGAACTGTCTTTTTAATAGTTTTCCGCCATAATTTTATCCATTTTTGTACACGCGAATAAAAGAAAGGGTATATTTGCACGCGATAAATATAACATTTTATCAAAACAAACAAACCATTTAAAAATATTGCCGTCTTATGAATATCGACAAAGTAATGGCGTCGCTCGAAGCCAAGCATCCGGGCGAATCGGAGTACCTGCAAGCAGTCAAAGAGGTGCTTTTGTCCATCGCAGACATTTACAATCAACATCCCGAGTTTGAGAAAGCGAAAATTATCGAACGCTTGGTAGAACCCGACCGTATCTCTACGTTCCGCGTGACATGGGTAGATGATAAAGGCGAAGTACAAACTAACTTGGGCTACCGTGTTCAATTCAACAACGCCATTGGTCCGTACAAAGGAGGTATACGCTTCCACGCATCGGTGACGCTCTCCATTCTCAAATTCTTAGGTTTCGAGCAAACATTCAAGAATGCACTCACTACATTGCCCATGGGTGGTGCCAAAGGCGGCTCCGATTTCTCGCCGCGCGGTAAGAGCGACGCAGAGATCATGCGTTTCTGTCAGGCGTTCATGCTGGAATTGTGGCGCCAGATAGGTCCGAACACCGACGTTCCGGCCGGCGACATCGGCGTAGGTGGTCGCGAAATAGGATATATGTACGGTATGTACAAAAAACTCACCCGCGAAGTCACAGGAACGCTAACCGGTAAGGGATTAGAATACGGCGGTTCGCTGATTCGTCCCGAAGCTACGGGATTCGGCGGGTTATATTTCGTCAAAGAAATGCTTCAAACCAAAGGCATGGACATTAAAGGCAAGACGATTGCCATATCCGGTTTCGGCAACGTGGCATGGGGTGCCGCGCTGAAAGCGACGGAGTTGGGCGGCAAGGTGGTTACGCTCTCCGGCCCTGACGGCTATGTGTACGACCCCGAAGGAATCAGCGGCAAGAAGATAGAATATATGCTGGAACTGCGCGCATCGGGCAACGACGTCGTCGCTCCTTATGCCGAAGAGTTTCCGAGTGCTACGTTCATACCCGGCAAACGCCCGTGGGAAGTGAAGTGTGACATCGCGCTGCCTTGCGCCACGCAAAACGAACTGAACGGCGAAGACGCTCAACGGCTCATCGACAACGGCGTAGCATGCGTCGGAGAAATATCCAACATGGGGTGTACGCCCGAAGCCATTGATGCATTCATTGCGCACAAGATTATGTACGGACCGGGCAAGGCGGTGAACGCCGGCGGCGTCGCTACTTCCGGTTTGGAAATGTCGCAAAACGCGATGCACCTGAGTTGGAATGCCGAAGAGGTAGACAAACGCCTGCACGACATTATGCACGACATTCATGCACAGTGCGTGAAATACGGCACCGAAGCTGACGGATATATCAACTATATGAAAGGAGCCAACGTGGCAGGCTTCATGAAAGTAGCGCATGCCATGATGGAACAAGGTATCGTCTGATACTCCCGCAAACGAAAGAAAAGAGGTGTCGCAGGCGCGATACCTCTTTTTTTGCGCAAACCGTTGCACGCACACCCATTTCTTTGTAAACTTGCACGTTTCTAAGCAAAATAACTGACCCGCTTGTTCCAACGACAAAGCCGGAAAATAAAATATCTTACGAGCAAAAATGGACATCTTACCCATCTTACCGAACGACTTACCGGATCGTCCGATTATCATCGCCGGTCCTTGCAGTATAGAAACGCCCGAGCAAACGTTGTCTACCGCCAAACAACTGGCTCAAAGCGGTATACGCATTTTTCGAGGCGGCCTATGGAAACCTCGAACCAAGCCCGGCCAATTTGAAGGCGTAGGCAGTCAAGGATTGCCTTGGCTACGACAAGTCAAGCAGGAGACCGCTATGTACGTCGCCACGGAAGTGGCCGCGGCGCGGCACGTCGACGAAGCCTTGCAGGCAGGCGTCGACATTTTGTGGGTCGGTGCACGCACATCGTCCAATCCTTTTGCCGTACAAGAGATTGCCGACGCCCTGCACGGCACCGATGTTCCCGTATTGGTTAAGAATCCGCTCACCCCTGACCTCGAACTGTGGATCGGCGCGCTCGAACGCTTCTATCTCTCAGGGATTACGCGTTTATGCGCCGTACATCGCGGGTTCGGTAGCTACGATCGGCAACTTTATCGCAACGTTCCGCATTGGCACATCCCTATCGAATTGCACCGGCGCATACCTACGCTACCGATTCTCTGTGATCCCAGCCATATCGGCGGTCGGCGCGACCTCACGGCAAGTATCAGCCAGCAAGCACTGGATATGAACTTTGACGGACTTATGCTTGAAGTGCACTGTTCTCCCGATGATGCGTGGAGCGACGCGGCTCAACAAATCACACCCGAAGCGTTGAGGCAACTATTACAGCGTTTGATTGTCAGAAGAGAAACGGCCGCAACCGAAGAACTCACGGAACTACGCCGACAAATCGATGCTTGCGACCAAACACTCATGGAAACGTTGGCGCGGCGCATGCATATTGCGCGCGAAATAGGGCACTACAAGAAAGAGCACCAAATGCCGGTTGTCCAATCAGGGCGTTATAAAGATATTTTAGAGAGATACGGAGCACAAGCCGAGCGTTGCGGAGTAGACGGACGTGTATTGAAACAAATCTTTGAGGCCATTCACGAAGAAAGCGTACGCCAACAAGTAGAAATCGTTAGTCGCTGAGAACTTGGCCGCTGCTACGGGCAATATCCGGTATCGGTAATTTCACTTCTACGCGCGTCCCTTCGTTCAACTCCGATTTAATTTCTATCGAACCGCCCATATGCGTCACCAAGGCCTTACACAATGTCAATCCCAAACCCGTTCCTTGTTGGTAGCTATCTATCTTGTAAAACGGCTTGAAGATGTTCTCGATTTCTTCGGGCGAGATGCCGCAACCGGTGTCGGTCATATAGCCGCAATAAAAGCGATCGTCCGGCGTTCGGGTCATCCCGATGCGAATACAACCCTTATCGGTGAACTTAATCGCGTTGGAAAGTAAATGCAGCAGCACGCGCAGGATGCCCGCCTTATCCGTATAAATCACCTGCTCCGTCGTTTCTTCGAATATTATATCCAGTTTTTTGTCGTACAAGGAAAGATAGCCCATGTCTCTCGCTTTCTCATAGAGTTCGGATACTTTGATCGGTTCAATCGTAAAGTTGATACTGCCCGCTTCCACCTCGGATAATTCGATAATATTGTCGATTAACATCGTCAACAAACGGTTGTTCCGCAGAATCAAGGTCTTTAAGTTATCCGTGTCCTCATTCTCTTCGTCTACCAACGAGAGTATGGTTGAGAATCCTACGATCGCGTTCAACGGCGTACGCACTTCGTGATTGATGCTATTGATGAAAATCTCCTTGTCTTGTCGCGCCTGATCCGCTTTCCCTATCGCCTCCTGCAAACATACTTCTTCCTCCTTCTGTTTGGTGACGTTAATGTTCAATCCGATGAGCAAATCGGGATCATCGGTGTTTATAAATAAAATTAGACGCACCCAACGTAGATTTCCTTCCGTATCTACGATGATTTCTTGATTGAACGGTTCGCTTTTCGCACCCGCAAGCCATGCTTGGATCTCTTCTCTATAAGGAGACTGTACGTGCTGATAAGTCGAAATCGCATTCGGCGAATAGTTTTCACCCAGATTCTTACACCAAGGATGTGTCTTTTTGGCTCCTTCGGCATGCAACTTATACGCCATCACCCCGATCCCGCTCGTATCGGATGCATAACGTAAAAAGTCGGCTAACTCGTTTCGCTCATCCGCAATGATCTGTAATTTTGTAATATCCATGACCAATACCAGTAAGTGACCGGCATAGCGACCACCCTTGATACGATAGGCAATCAGGCGGAATCTTTTATCGGGCAAGGTCGTGGAGTCGGCTTTCAGCGTTATCTCTTTCAAGACGGTATGACCCGCGAGCCATTGCCGACTGTCTTCTTCCGTCCACAAAGCGATCTGTTGCAACCGCTTCGCCAGCAACTGCCGCTCTTCGCCTTTTTCCAACTGATTAACAACGGACATCACCTGCTCACCTACCTCGTTATACACCGCAAAGTCTATACCTGCTCGCTTATAAATCGCTTGTAATCTATCGTGCAACCGACAATAACGTTTATGATTCTTTCGTAGCAGATTATTTTGCAGCCACGAGGCCGCCCAGAAAAGCAATACGCCACCTATGATCAACGCTAAGAGCGACAAGAACAGCACGCGCGTCAACGCCCACCGATAGAACGGCCAAGGCTCGTTGACAATATGCACATCAGGCAGTAGCTTAGCAGCATCCAACAGGTCGTAACGTTCCAGTAGACGGTGATCAAGTACGCTCTCGCCTTTCGTGATCCGCTCGACGGGCAGACTTCTGGCTTCTGCCCCTTGCAGTATCTTAACCAACAAGTTAGACATTCTATTAACAATCTCCGGTATGGGAATATGATACCCGCCTGTCCACATCCCCATGTCCATTGATTGCGGCGACAGTGAGAATAGCGGCGACAACAAGTAAGCATTGAACATCGAATGCAGTTGTTCCATAGAGTGCATACTGAATCGATCGGAGATATTCCATAGCAACGTAAGAAACGCAACGTCCTCGTGCACGGCAGTCAGGCAAGTATAGATAGAATCTACGTTTTGCGGCGTACTAATCAATCGTTCCAATTGCACGTTAGGTAACACATCAGGCAACGCGGCTTTCACGGCCGCGTAAGCCTGACGCGCGGACAAATAATCATTGTCCACCCACACCAACTTTTTAAGGTTATGGTTCAGAGTACTTATAAGTTTTAGATTTTCATATACGGGCAATTGCAGGCGCACGCCTGTCATGGGGTTCGGATACTTGATCTGCTGAAATTCCGTATCCGTTATACACATAACAACGGGCACGTCGTTCCAAATGCCTAATTCGGGCACTAAACGACCAAATGCTGCCGACGCCTCATCGCCGATTAGAACAATAACATCGGCGCAATCGTCTTGCGGCACCGTAAGAAATGAGTGGAGAAGATTTCCTCGTTGTTTTTCTTTCGACCCTGCGATCTCCCACATACCGGATTTTATGACGTTATCCACTACCTCAGGGAGCGGATTCATGTCCGCATTCAGATGCCTGCCTATGATAACGGCCGCAGGATATTGTTCACGAATATCCGCTACGAGCGTACGCGCCAATGCTCCGTTCCAATAAACCTCGGAACTATATGAAGAAATAATTAGCACCTTTGGTGAGTCGCCAACAAGGTTTGTTCTTGCGATAACTCCGTAAGATATACACACGAGCAAGTAAGATAATAACCTAAGTCTAAGCCTTATATTCATCATATACCCAGCCCCCTTTCTTCCTCGTCTTCGCGCGACAATTTGATGATTTGCTTGATGTAATTCAACAGCATGTCGTTGTAATGTTGAATCTTCACCAGCAGTTCTTCCCGTTCTTCCTTCGTAGTAGCCATCGTGATTTGAGAAGACAAATGGATCAAGGATTCCATAGACGGGTGTATTTGTCTACTCACATTCGCGATAAACGCATTTTTCAAGCGGTCGGCTTCGGCGGCATGCGCCAGCGAATCGGCCAACTCTTCTTCGCGTCGTACTTGCGCATCCATATCCAACGAGATGCCCAAGGAAACGATGCGTTCCTCCGCAGGGGCGTACTCTTCGACAGTCAGAATCAACCACCGGTTATATAAGTCCAGGCCATCGGTCACACGCACAATTTTATCAAACGTAAAGGCCTTGCCTTCCACTACGTCGTTGACGAACGTTTGTAGCAGCGTGGCGTCTTCGGGCACCATGTGCTCGTAAATTTTAGACAGGTCATGGTCTGCCAGGCAAAGCTGCTTGAACCAAACGTCGTTGGCAAATACTTTCTTCGTGCAGAAATTGTACTGACAAATGCCGATATTGGCCATATCCAATGCTTCGAGGAAGACATGTTGGTATTCTTGTCGCAGTTGCTCCTCTTTCCGCAGCTCGGTATGGTCGGTCACGATCAACAAGTAAGCCGGCGATTGTTCGTTCTCCGTAGTTTCTTTCGGTAAGACATATAAGATCAGCGAATAAGTTCGTTCGCCCACCTGCACTTCTTTACTCAACTGTTGCTTATTAACGACGTAACGACGACGATCTCGGCTCAATAATCCGCTACTGAACAAGTGAATGCCGTCGGGCGTGCCGCATAATTGCCGTAGCAACTGTTCCGAGTGCGGGCTGGCGTCAATCATTTTTCCTTCGCTATTGAAATGCGCCATAATCATCGGCATATTTTCATATACCATAGAGAACTCGTCGTACTTACGCTGCAACAGCTGCAACGAAGCTCTAAGGTTGCGTCGATAGCGTGCATTACTACGATACAGAAGATACGAGAATAGCAAGCCGATGAGCACCATCGCGATCACAATAAACAGACGTATGTGCGTTTCCCAGAAAGAAATGTTCCTGTCTCTAATCACTACATCGTCTAACATCTCCGCTTCATTCGTCCAGCCATAGTATTCGAGAGCTTCCTCGTTGAGGTTCGTATCATATTCGACCACTCGGCTGGGAATAGAAAACGCCTCCTCGCCATCCAGAATGCGTAACACCGCTTCGGCCGCCGGAATAGCGAAAGAGGTAACCAACGGATAGACGCCACCCACTACCTGACGACCCTCATACGACCGATCGTTCAGTAAGAATACGGGTGCCGTACATTCCGGCACCGGCGCAGAATAAACCAATACCGCACTTTCTTTCTTGGAAAGGCGTTTCAACCTATCTGCTAGTTCCTGCCGCTGCGTTTCGGTCGGCGGATTAGCGTCCCAAACCTGCAAATGAAATTCGGGATACTGCCGCATCACCCTGGATTGGAGCTTATAGAGCGCATAACCGTCGGCATAATTTCCGGTCGATAAGAAAATCAATTCTTTCACCTTCGGATTCAACGCACGCACGAGGCCGATGGTCGGAGAATCGTCTTCGCGGCGCATAAGTGCCGTAACCGGTAAACCATTGAAGGTATTTTCGGTAAATACAAAAGCACCCGGGGTGTATGAGAAACCACGATTGAACCAATTCTCGGGATTGCGCAGCAATTCCGGACGACAATCGACCAAAACAACGGGTAAGTTATTCAATATATCGACCATCGCAGGTGAATAGACCCCGCCCATTTGCGTCAACAAGTGGTGTTTCTTCATCATTCCGTAGTACATCCACGCCTCATCGCCCACCAAAATGAGCAAATCCGGCAATACGTCGGCCGAATCTTTCCGCTGTCCGCTCATAAAAGCGGCTTGCATGCTCAGTAGGTCGGCAATCAGGGAGCGACTCTCTGCGACAGATGCAAAAGATTCGGAAAGTGAAACAGAAGGATCGCGTTCTTTGATAGCTTCTTGGATAGATTTTACAAGTGTTCGCGTCCATTCATCGCCATAACTCCCCGAGCTGACAATCAAGACGTGCGTTTGCCGTCCAACTGCAACGGATGTTTCTTGGGCAAAGCCAGAGACGGATATTGCCAAGAAAAAGAGGATTTCGAGAGCTATTGTTTTGGTCATAACATTACAGGCCTCCGCAAAAGTAATAGTTTTTCGTATTACTTTTATAAAAAGTTGTATATTTTACCCCCCCCCCCTAAAATTTAACCAAATGTA